>JBEBQJ010000187.1:0-8993 GCA_040395455.1 Sphingobacterium yanglingense
ATCCCTAAACACCCAGATTGCTGCAGTCAGACACACCACAAAAACGACTACGCCTGATAGCAGCCCTAACCATAAATGAAGCCAGTTGCTGACTCTTCTAAAAAGTGACTTTTTTGACTTTGCCATACCGATAAAAGGGTTTGGGTTGGTGGTAGCTAATGTCCTCCAATCCAAACCCTCAGACTTTTAACTAGTTATTTGATTCTGAACAATCCGTTTACAGCATCAACATCATTGACCTTAATGCCCTTGTTGACAGTTCCTGTCGCACTATCATAGTTGTAGAGATAAAAATTACCATCTATATCTTTGGTATTCATCGGAAAATATACTTTGCCTTCATCAGCAAGAATATTTGGTGCTGTAGGCTGGCTTTTTGCCAGAGGTACATTCAACTTGCTGATGTTTCCTGAGGCCATATCGACGATGTGAAATTCCTGTACATTACCAAAACCATAAGAGCCCCAGGTCAAAGCCAGATCCATACGGATACGACGGACCAACAATTTGCCATTGCCGGCATAAGCTCCGCCAAGGATCGGATCTCCATTTAGTTTTTCAGAAATGTTCAAGAAATAGGTAGGATCTACAATGGATGTTCCTTTTTTGATTCTATAAATACCGTGGGGTTTATCCCAGTTCTGGGCTACCATCTCAAAGGGTGAGGTCATAATGTATAAATCGTCTTTATACACGAAAGACTTCAAAACTCCATTTCGGTCATTACCAGGGCTGGTAGAACGGTTGTCCTCGCTATAAACGGGGTTGCTGAGTGAAGGATAATCGAATACTGCAAAATAGGCGGTACCTGTAGCATAATTTTGCTTGCCTGCTGCGACGGCTGTTGGATAACTCTCGTCTCCGTACCAATACCCAACATGCATTTTATTGTCCTTGACTTCGGCGATTCCTACGATAGGGCCTGTGAGTCCTGCTTTTGCAGGTAAGTTGAACTTGCCTTCTTTGGTAATCGTCATTGTCTCTACATTGACGATTTTGTAGGCTCCTTTGTAACCGTATACAAGCAAGGTGTTGTCATCAATCCATTGGTGGTTATAGCGATAACCATCTTCTAATACAAAAGGGATAATTTTTACGGTCTGTAATGTTTGATTGACATAGTTGTACTTGGTAAGGGTATTGTCGCCGGCCTGATAAGAATAGTAGTATCCATTCCTAGTCATAAACGCTAAGAAGCCGGGCTCCTGAATAGTGACATTGGCTCCTTTGCCCAGGAAGGAAACTTCGCCCTCAGATAGTGTTCCATTCTGAAAAATGTATGATCCGTCCGGATCCATGATCATACCGCCTATAGCAAAGGTCTTCTCTGTCTCCGGTTCTTCAATATCAGGGGTATCGCTCTTCTTACAGGACTGTAAAGAGTAACCCATAAAAAGCATAGTCAATGCGATAAATGCGTATTTTTTAGTAACGGTGTTCATATATAATTATTTATTAAGTTTTTGTTCTGATCTGTATAGATGAGCTCGTAAGCTCGGTCTGATTAATGGATGTAATAACGAAGCTTAAGATTAAACGATCTTCCTGGCTTCTGTAACCGGTAGTTGTCATAAGCCAACTTGTCGGTCAAATTGCGGGACTCGACAGCAATATTGTATCGCCCTCCCTTTAAAGAATAGCTGATCCCGGCGTGATGAAGCAATTGCGTAGGTATGACATTGAGCGACTGTGCGCTCCCCCAAGCCTCCCAGGTCAAGTAGAACTCATGGATATACTGACTATACCAATCAAACTGTATACGGGTGTCCTTGCCTAACCAATTGTTTTTGCCAATCGAGAAAAAGAGGTTTCCGTATAACCAAGGTTGGTTTGGAATCAAGTTTCCGTAATTGGCCCGAGGAGTGTTCTCACCGTATATGTATTTTTGATTCTGTCTGGACTGCTGATAGCTCCCATTGAGGGTGAGCTCTAAAAGGTCCGCATATTTGTATTGCGCCTCCAATTCGCCTCCATAAACGCGTACTTTGCCTTCATTCAGGTATTGGGAGCTGTTATTGCCCATCGGAATCGAGTAAATAAAGTCTTTGGCATCACGGAAGAACCCTGCGGCATCCAGACGGTAGTAATGCTGCCCGAAGCGACGGGATAGGTCAAAACCAATATTGAGGTTGTGACTGCTCTCGGGCTTTATGTCGGGATTGGGAAGAACATTCACCCCATCACCTAGCACCTCAAGTAATTCGGGTAGACGATAGGCATGTTCGTACGAAAAACGGCCACGGATATTTTCGCTAAGTGTGTATCTACTCGCTAAACCAAAGCCATAATTATTGTAATCTCTTTTTTGAGCCGCACGTGGGTTTTTACCTCCAACGACCTCTCCGATATCTAGACTGAAATGAAATAACTTGGCAAATACTTCTGTCTGTAACCTATTTTCAAGGGCTTTATTCTGCCAGGATAAGCCTGATATGGATTTGGACTGACCTGACGGAGTAAAGACCTTGCCACTAAGTATCTCATCGGAGACTTGGTCTGCACTGTTATAATTTTGCGTAAATGTAAAAAGGTTATTGGGGTCAAGTTGATAACTCAAATTAAGGCGTCCCAATAGAAAAGTGTTCTTATAGTTGGTATGCGACTGTGGGATAGAAGCTCCTATCTCTCCATGATTGTTATTGCTACTACGTATCGAACCGTCCCACCAATAGGTCGTAGACGAAGTATCTACAACGGCATATTGATCTATGCCGTAACTCATAAACGCTGTTGCGGATAATCCCTGGACAAATAGATCGTCCTTTTTATACCGTATAGAAGGCATTAAATAATCTCCATTACGATTGACCTTGCCGTACACAGCGGACTGTCTGGATCCGGTCTGATATTCTTTGTAATGGTCGTTGTAAAGCATGCCTATTACAAATACATCCGCCCATTTCTTATTGATATAGCCTACCTCTCCTTGTACCATTGCTGATCGATATTGATCATGGAAACGGCGAACGCTTTTGTCTACAAAGCCTCCCTGACCGTCGGGCACCTGGATAGCAGCATCGTATTGGGGATTGCTATGCATCCAATAATTATTGTCCGAAAGATTATAGAAAGATGTCAATCGGAAAAGTAAACCGCTCTTCTGATTAACATGCTGGGCATTGATTGCAGCACGGTGGGTATTAAATGACCCATAACTGTAACTGGCATCCAAATAGCTTTTGGCCCCCTTGTCTGTCACTAAATTGACCGCCCCACCGAGTGCATCTGCTCCGAGCTCGATAGGAACAACACCTTTGTATACCTCGACACGCTCTGCGAGATTGACGGGGATATTATTAAACGCCATACCTACTCCATAATTTTCCATGGGCACACCGTCCACAAAGAAGCGAACAGCTTTGCCAGATAGCCCATTGATGGAGAAATTGAAATCGGACCCTAACCCGCCGTACTCTCTGATCCTCACTCCAGTAGTACTATTTAAGACCTGGTTGATATCCTTGTTTGAGTTGTTATACTTCCCCAGTTCTAATGCGCTAACGTTAAAACCACTACTCTTTATTTTTTGGATTTCTGTTTGCCCTAAAACACTCACTTCATCTAAGTACTGGGCGTCAGGCAACAATTCTACAGATAAAACAAATTCACTATCTCCCTTAGGCTCGACTTTTTTGGAATACGTTTTATAGCCCATACTGGAGACCTGGACATCATATATTGACTGGTCGGCATCTACCTTAAGACGATAACGACCGTCCTGTCCGGCAAAGGTTTTGCTATTGCCAATACGCACGGATGCTCCTGCCAAGGGTGTGCCCTGGGCTGTAATAATCCCTGATACATGGCGCTTTTTATCGGGACGGATACCGATGTAAATCTGATTGCCATCGACCTGATATTTCAATCCGGGCTTAGCGATAAGCTGTGTCAATATAGCGGAAACAGCTTGCTCTGTAAATTTTTTGGTTACGCGCTGTTCGGTATGGAGCAATTGGTTACTATATACGAAGGAGTAACCTAATCGCTGACCAAGTGATGAAAGTGCTTCGGAAACCTTTACATTGTCGAATTGTATTGTAATCTTCTGGTCTAATGGCCTAGACGATTGAGCATGTAAAGCCAACGGTACGAAAAGGCTGTAAAAGAAGGTAAAGACTAGGACACACAACGTATACACACAACTACGCTGCGTTAAAAATATTTTCATATTTTTACGAAAATTATGGATTAACACCTATTGTTTGATTCATTTATTCGCCGGTATGTAGTTTTGGTCGACGGCATACCGGTTTTTCTATATCGTATTTATATCATTGTTCTCTTATGGTAACGACTTTATTTTTGACTTCATAAGTCAGACCTGCACTAAAGGCCAAACTATTTAATACTTTCTCCAAATTCATTCCTTTATAACGACCGGTTACGGTGAGGGACTTTAGCGAATTGGATTGGATGTCTACAGAAACCCCATACCAGCGTTCTATCTTCTTAGCCACGTCTACCAGTGGTTCGTTTGAAAACACTAGGGTATTGTCTGTCCAGGCATCTTCTTCTCCCCCTGTGACATGGGCTTCTGTAACGCCTTTATCGTAGGTCAACTTGCCCTGCATACCTACAGTGAGTACGAGCTGCTGTTTAGAATCGAAACGGCCAAAAAGCACTTTACCGCTTCTTACAGTGACCATAGCATCAGCATCACCACGATAAGCACTTAAATTGAAACTCGTCCCCAACACTTTGGTATAAGAAGAATCGGTATGGATGACAAATGGTTTGGTGGCATCGTGGGCAACATCAAAAAAGGCCTCCCCTGTCAAACGTACGAACCTAACACTATCGTCAAAATGCTCGGGAAATTCCAATTTACTGTCCGCATTTAGCACTATTTTGGTGCCATCTGGCAAATTGACATTCATCTGTTGTCCAGGACGCGTCTCTACCGAACGCATTGCCATAGGAGAGATTTCTTCGCTAGCTATTATGTGGTCCCTTACCAACCATACCAACCCTAAAAACAGTGCCGTACAGGCCGCAATTTTACTTAACAGGAGCACTCGATTCCTTCGTGCTGAAATAGTTGTCTGTTGACTCTGGGCGGTAACCTCAGAAAGTTTGTTCCAGACGGACGTCAGTTGAAGGCGTTCGCCTTCTGCTTCTGGAAGGTCTTCTTCCTCGTGATTCAACCACGCTTCGATTTTAGCTTTCTCGAAAGCGGATGACTCATTATTTATATATCGTTTGAATTCTTCTGAATCTATCTTCATGTATAGAGCATTAATTCATCCTAAACCAAAACCAAGAACTCTCTTCTGGATTTTTATTCAGTCTAAATAACAACCTTTATAGATAGAGTTCCATAAGTGGATAAAAAGTACAGGTCAATTTTCTAAAAAATCATACAGCACTGTATTTCAGATGATTATTTTTACACAAATAACTACTTTAGTACTTTCTAGGATTGAACATTCTTTCGCAAGAAAGAGAGTGCATTACCGATATGCTGTTTTACAGCGCTGACGGATATGCCCAACTGCGTCGCTATTTCAAGGTTGGTAAGCCCCTGCTGATCTCGCATCAAGTATACTCTGCGACACTGTGGGGGTAACTGGTCGACAAGCGTGATAACCTGTTCGGATAAATCATTAAAATAAATCAATTGTAACGTGCTGGTATCAGCTTCTGAATAGTCTTTCAAAGAGAGCTCTAAATGGGCTTTCTTACTATAATTATCTCTAAAAAACTTGAGCATCTGGATTTTGACGGCATGGATTAAAAATGAAGCGGGGTTTTCCATCACCAAAGTATCACGGCGTTCCCAGATGGAAAGAAATACATTATGCACCATGTCCCCAGCAAGCTCCTCATCCTGCAACTCTCTATAACATATACGGTACATTTTTGCCGCATAAGAATCGTAAAGCATCTGAAATGAAGATGCATCCAATTTTGGGAATTGAGATTCTGATATGTTATTTTTTGGTTCCAACTGTTTCTAGCGACCAAATATAGCACTATTTAGAATTAATACAAATAGACGGACGCAAATAAATTCTCTTTCAATGCTCCAATGAACGGGGTAAACAACGACTACCGACCTAATGTGTTCTGAGATCTGGATAAGCACTGACTTCTCATGAAAGAGTAATTCTAAAAGACGTTACTATAGATGATTCGTTCATTCTAAAGCCTCTCATAATACAGTATGACTGTCCCTGCACTAAATGCTTTTGTCTTTATGAGTTTGAGACTAATTTTCTTGCTAACGTGCTCTAATCTTTTGGGGTCTCCATTAAAGTTCTCAATAGTCGTGATGAGTATTGTCTTCCCTCCTAAAGATTCTATATCATAGGAAATATGAAGATAATTTTCAGCTTTATC
Source organism: Sphingobacterium yanglingense (assembly GCA_040395455.1). Taxonomy (GTDB): domain Bacteria; phylum Bacteroidota; class Bacteroidia; order Sphingobacteriales; family Sphingobacteriaceae; genus Sphingobacterium; species Sphingobacterium yanglingense_A. The sequence goes on from JBEBQJ010000187.1 coordinate 6,340, forward strand.
TTCTATCCCAAAGTTAGGGTCAATCGATGAATATTTTAGATATTTATGCTCATAAATATCTAAAATAGTTCCCCGTTCTCCACTTTCGTAACCTTGAAAATTACCTTTCCAAGTGATATCTCTCCCCTTTTTCCAGTTGGAACGCACTTCACAATTGAACATGTATTTCTTCGTTTTTGAAGGATCTGTTAGTGCTTTCCAGACTTCGTAGGGGTTTGCATTTAAAATTAATGTCCTGGTAATGCTATCTTTATTCATATTATCGATAATCTAAAGTACGGAATGTCCTAATTTTCTCTCTTATGTCTTCTATTCATAATGAGGCAAATATATCGGACACAAATGACAGCGTTTTGTCAGGAGCAGATAGGAAGGCTATCCTTTTATTTTTGCAATTTGTCTATCACCCCAATCTTTTAAATGACTGATAAAAGGGATAAGCTCTGAACCGACTTCTGTCAATGTGTACTCGACTTTGGGAGGGACTTCAAGATACACTTTTCGGCTCACCAATCCGTCATCTTCCAGCTCGCGTAAGGTCTGAGTAAGCATCTTTGGAGTAATATCAGACAATGTCTTTCTCAACTCGCCATAACGCATAATCGCTTTTAAATGTAAATACCACAAAATACGTCCCTTATATTTGCCTCCGATTCTTCGAAATGCGTAATCAACAGAACAACTAGGTTCTGAACTATATTTTTTCATTTTTAAATAACTGTAAATCAACAATAGTATACTTTCAGTATGTAGCATACAAAAAAGTGCATACTTGTATCAAATATAGTGTTAAAGTACTTTTGCTTTATAATTTTAAACAATTAAAAATGAAAGCAATTATTTTAAAGGAAGCCGGAGGTGTCGAAAACCTTCAGCTTGTAGATATAGAGAGACCAATATTACAGCCTAATGAGGTTTTAATAAAAGTGGTATCTATTGGTATTAACCCTGTCGATGTCAAAGCTAGAGTTTATGAAGGGGTATTAAGTTGGATTTTTGAAGACGAGCGTCCTGCTATCTTGGGTTGGGATATTTCGGGAGAGATTGTCGAAATAGGTAATGACGTCACCAATTTTAAGATTGGTGATCCAGTCTTCGGATTGGTAAATTTCTTCGGCAAAGGAAAAGGATATGCTGAATATGTCCCTGCACCGGCCGATCACCTGGCTCTTAAACCAAACAGCGTAACTCATCAACAGGCAGCTGCAAGTGCTATGGTAGCTTCTACAGCTTATCAAGCACTAGTGGATGTTGCTAAAATCAAAAAAGGTGATAAAGTTTTGATTCATGGAGCTTCAGGTGGGGTCGGGCATGCAGCCATACAAATAGCAAAATATTTCGGAGCCTATGTCGTGGGGACCTCTTCGACCAAAAACAGGGATTTTGTGCTCTCTTTGGGCGCAGACGAACATATTGATTATACTTGCGAAAACTTTGTTGAAAAGGTTAGGGATGTAGATATTGTTTTGGACACAATTCAGGGCCAAACCTTGCTTAGCTCGGTGGATATAGTCCGTCCAAATGGGACAATTGTGACACTCCCTACTCCAGAAATCCCGCAGGAAGTAAAAGAGAAAGGGGAAAAAAAACAAGTGAACATAGAGTTTTTAATGGTAGCTTCAAAAAAGGAGACTATCAAAACCATCGCCCAGCTATTAGAAAAAGGCGATTTAAAACTACATATACATAAATCCTTCCCATTTGAAGATATGGCGAAAGCGCACCTAGAAGTAGAAACGAATCGGGTCGTCGGTAAAGTAGTAGTAACTATTTAAGCAAAAGAATAATACAAAATGGGCTGTCTCCTATGTTTGTATCAAGCAAATGTTGGAGACAGCCCTTTCTCATAAATCAATTCGTCAGACTCTCCGCACATTTAAATGGACTTCTCACCAATAAAAACTTGAACCATAGACGAACAAAAAGAAATCGCTTTTAGCTCAACTTTGTATTATAAACAATAATACAACACAAAATGAAAAAGACGATTTTAATTACCGGTGCTGCCAGTGGTTTTGGCAAAATAGCTGCTTTTGAACTGGCTAAAGAAGGACATCATGTTATTGCTACTGCTCAGGTATATCCTCAGATGAGCGACCTTATCCGTGAAGCGGAGGAGGCTGGCATCGACATGACGGTGGATAAACTCGATGTCACAAATACCCAAGATATCGAGTATATCACTAACAAGTATGATATTGATATTCTGATCAGCAACGCCGGAATCATGGAAGGTGGTCCCATAGCAGAACAGCCTCTTGGTCTTATCCGCTCCATGTTTGATGTCAATGTATTTGGCGGTCTTCAATTGGCTCAGGGATTTATAAAAAAGTGGGTAGAGCACAATAAAGCAGCTAAAATCGTATTCACTACATCCATGGGAGGTCTTTGGACAGTTCCTTATGTAGCTGCCTATTGCGCCTCAAAACACGCCATGGAAGCTATAGCTGAGGGCTTGAAAACAGAACTGGCTGGATTTAACATTAAAATAGCAACCTGTAACCCGGGCATATTTGGCACTGGATTCAATGATCGCGGAGTCGATTCTATCTTCCGTTGGTATAACCCTAAGAATAACTTTACTCCAATAACTGCATTTGACGGAGCTGCCGAATCATTGAAAGATCAATTGGATCCCCACGCTATGGCATTTA
>JBEBQJ010000188.1:0-8929 GCA_040395455.1 Sphingobacterium yanglingense
TTAAGCAGGTACAGAGGAAAATCGCTTTATTATTTGGAGGGAGAATATCGTCGGGATATCACAGCAAATGGGCTATTAGGATTTGTTGTTTTTGCGAATACCACCACTGTAAGTGGTCCTAAGTCTTCGTTGTTTGGCAATTGGAATTTCGCCACGGGGACTGGAGCTCGCATAAAGTTTAACAAGAAATCAGGAACTAATATCGCTATTGATTATGGTTTTAGTAAGGGGTATCGGGGTTTACGCTTGGGGTTAGGAGAGGTGTTCTAAGGTTATTTATCGCTGACCAGGTAAGCTCAGGTTGATATTCTGGCCTACGGCGTATTGTAAAAACGATATTGCGGATTGTAAAGGGCTCTTATTTTTTTAGGGACAATTACTAATTTTGGCCCATGATTCGACTTTACACAATTAGATTGTTATTTGTACTCCTTTGTAATTTCTGCGCCTTAGCACAAGCACAAGAGTTTTACCCTATACATTTTAGGGAGTTGTTTACAGATGAGGGAGTAGATTCTTCTCAAATTGCTCGTCTGAATGGGAATTACCTTTCTAAAAAAGGGTTTGAATATGTAAATGACAGCCTTTATGTGCATCCTCATTCGCACGAGCGTGTTTTTATTTCTACCGAACAGATAGAGGACATGAATGAGCTGGTTGTATATTACTTTTGTAGTAGCAAGTTAGACCAGTTCCGATTACGTTTGCAGGACGAGTCATCCTATCTTAAACAATTGAGTCCGAATCATTATCAAATGATATCTGGACGAGTGATGAACGAATTTATTATCGACCAAGATACCTTAATTGACAATGTGGTATTACACCCCGTGCGTTTTGTATTGAAGTATCCCCAGGAGACCAAGTTTAATTTTTCCACAGAAAGATCTACATTTCCGAAAAGTGATGTTTTTCCCTTACAACATACGACTTGGTATTTCAATGTCGCATATGATGAATCCACTCCTTTTTCTTCACAGAACCAAATCAAAATTGTACTTACTCAAGAAGAGCAACCCTATAAAATTGAGTTTATAGACGATATTCGCTTTAAGGTGAGTTTTGTAGGAAAGAATAAAAAAAAGCAGTCTGTTGGAGGAACGTATGGTCACGGTTATTCTAGTTTGGCGTTTCATTCAGAATTCGAAAAAGAAGACGAGATAGTCCGTTACGTGAATGGTGCACCTGTGTATAAGAAGATTCCTGTAGCTCCTCTGTACTATTCTCCAAAACAGCTTCATCTATTAAAGAATACTCCTGCGTATTTTCAGTTTATTTTCTCTTTGAACTATGATTTTACCTATTACGCAGGGGACAATAAATTCAATTTATACGGGATGGCTTATCAGGATTTTCCCGCCCAAGTTAGTCCCAGTATGAGCAATTAAGGGAGACAATATATAAGAATACTTAATTTTACCTTACATGAAATATTTATATACCGTTTTTAGCATTTTGTTATTACATGTGGCACAAGGACAGGAAATCAACCTTTTTGGAAAAGCGGTCTGTAAAACAACAATCAAAATACTATACTATCGTTTTGATGACGAGATATTTAATGCCCGTCAATCTGTTCAGATTGATAGGAGTCATAAAGAGGGAAATAGAATGCTTAATTCCTATGGCATCCAATTCGAAGAAGCTAAACTTAGAACGCATAAATACATATACTTTTCTCCAACAGTGAAGGGGATTAATGATATGGCACTTGTATCGCAAAACCGTATCGACCTCGTTGCGTTGTTTAATTTGGTAGACTCTTTGGATAGGGATGAAGCTGTTTTAAGCGTTACCAATGACCTTTTTTTAGAAGACGATTTTGAGAAATTAACAGGTGCCGTCCGGATTCCGAGCTCGGAGGAGAAGAAATATATCGGGGAATATACTGTTTCTTCTAATTTTTCCAAAGGAACGACCACCATACTATTGGACGATTCTAGGATATATCATGCTAGGCATTCCAATGAAAAAGAGAGTTTCTTTTTTATGAATGAAGAGATAGGGACATGGGAGTTGGGAGTCTCCCATTATAACGCTACTTATCCCGCTTTAAAGATTAAAAACATATATAGGTTTAACCGATCGGTAGGCCTCCGTATGTTTCCAGCTGATGTGGGCGGTGCTTATGATATAGGTATCAAAGACGACCGCCTTCTGTATCCTACAGGATTTCAGTCCATGAAAGAACTGAAGCGAAAATAGAAAGGCGTAGGAGTGATACAATATAATGAATTTTTAAAATCCTTAGCTTTGCAAAAGCAATGCGCTATTATCGCATACGATTACTATGATTAGAAAGGCACTCAGTCCAACGTATTTTGCATTCTTTTGTTCTAGATTTGGCCCCATCGTTCTATTGGTCTTTGTGCCTACCTTCTTTATTTATATGTTCTCCGATGATAATGATTTAGAACTGTTGCTCTGCGTTTTTTTTACTTGTTTTTTTGCGGTATCCCTACTTGTTTTATCGGAATATCGACGGCTCAAAAAAAACATACGATTATCCAAGGTAGTATTAGTGGACGATACTCTACAGATTGACGATAATAACTACTCAGCGGAGGTGATAGAGCTGATAACGAGCATTGCGCTAAGCAATGCATTGGACAAATACAATCTATACCTCGTCGAAATAAAAATGAATACGGGTGAAAAGTACTATTTTCTCGACAAACCGATGGGTTGGAGTTTTGAATCCCCAACCATACGGTTGTTGAAAAAACATAGTGTACTGTCTCTGAAAGTAAACGATAATCAAATAAAAATGAAAGGGTTTTCTAGTCTGAATGAGTAGATTAAGGGGCTAGCGAGAGATTGTCTTGGTTAATTTTGGATATTTGAATATGGCGCTACACATCACAATGAACAATGTATACCGATTGTACGGTATGGATCCAGGGCAAAAGATAGAAGGAATGGTGTTCCTACATCAGCAGAACCAAGCACAAGACGTCTATACAGCCAATACCCGTCTTTTTGATGGTTTATTATTAGCTTTTATGCTAAAAGGTTCAATGAGAGCCCATATACATTTTTTGGAGTATGAGATGCAGAGAGGGGATGTGGCTATCTTGCAGCCCCAACTGTTAATTGAAACAAAGTCATTGACTCAAGACGCCGAAATCATAACTATCGGCCTTTCCTTAGATTTTATAGCATCGTTTCCTGTACTCCGCGAATTTGTGATGAACGATCAGATTAGATGGCAGCCCGTCATCAGGCTCCCCGAAGAAGATTTTTTACTACAGCAGGAGCTTTTGACAGTCATTGAGCGTTTTTACAATAAGAAGTCTAGCCACCGCAAGACAGAGATGCTGCAGCATCTAGTTTCAACACTGATGTGTATAGTCTCAGAGAAATATTATATCCTAAATGGGACGAACAGTTTGGCTGCAAGTCGTAGTCACGAGATTATTGATGATTTTTATTTATTGATATCAAAAAATGCAGCCAAAGAAAGAAGTGTTCAATTTTACGCAGATCAGTTGAACCTTACTCCTCAATATCTTTCCACATTTCTAAAGAAAAAAACAGGAAAGTCAGTCCTGCAATGGGTAGACGAGATTAGAATATTACATGCCAAGAGCCTGCTTAAAACCTCCAATCTTTCCATCATGCAGATCAGTGAGGAACTCAATTTTGGAGACACTAGCCACTTTTGTCGATATTTCAAGAGAATCGTAGGAATCTCTCCACGTGCCTATAGAAATAGGTAGATTGATTTAATCTTACAAATCGGATAAAAAGACCATAAAAACGAAAAAAAGTGGCTACCCATGCTGTCTATTTTTACAGCATGAAAAAAACAACAAAAAAAGCTGCTATAAGCTTTATATTCATTACCTTATTAATAGATATAACAGGTTGGGGCATAATACTACCCGTAGTCCCCAAATTAATCACCGAACTTATTGATTGCGATATTAGCAAGGCGGCGGCATATGGTGGGTGGTTGGGATTTGCCTATGCATTTACACAGTTTGTGTTCTCCCCTGTGGTGGGCAATCTAAGTGACAAGTATGGACGAAGACCCATCATTCTGATTTCTCTCTTTGGCTTCGCTATAGACTATATCTTTATGGCGCTGGCACCCTCCATTGGATTGCTGTTCTTGGGGAGAATTATTGCTGGGGTAACTGGAGCGAGTATGTCTACAGCTACAGCGTATATAGCAGATATATCGACAGATGAAAATAGAGCCAAAAATTTTGGAATGATTGGAGCGGCATTTGGACTAGGTTTTATAATAGGTCCTATGTTAGGCGGCTTGCTAGGGCATTTTAGCGCGCGTTTACCTTTTTTCGCTGCCGCGATTCTATGTGTATTGAATTTGGTATATGGATATTTCGTGCTTCCCGAGAGTCTGGATAAAGATAAAAGACGTCCATTCGACTGGCGACGTGCCAATCCTGTAGGAGCATTTAGATATCTAGGCAAACATCCCGAAATAGCGGGGTTGGTTACCGCACTTTTCCTAACCTATATTGGACTTCACGCCGTTCAGAGCAATTGGCATTTCTTCACCATGTACCAGTTTGGCTGGTCAGAGGGTACGGTAGGCTTATCGCTTGGATTATTAGGGTTATTGCTCGGTTTAGTACAAGGTGTATTAATAAGGTGGACGATGCCGAGATTGGGCGAGCAGAAGAGTATTTATTACGGATTAGCTTTTTATGCCTTAGGACTGTTGTTGTTCGCCTTCGCAAATCAAGGGTGGATGATGTTTGCCTTTCTATTTCCTTACAGTTTGGGCGGCATGTGTGGACCTGCATTACAGTCCGTGATTACCAAAAAAGTCCCTTCCAATGAACAGGGCGAATTGCAGGGGGCACTAACCAGTTTGGCCAGCTCGACAGCTATTATAGGCCCACCAGTTATGACTCATGTATTCTATTTTTTTACGAGAGAAGATACTCCTTTCATCTTTTCTGGAGCCCCGTTTTTACTAGCTTCTATATTAATGATAATCAGTGTAGCGATTGTTTACTCCACGTTTAAGCAAAAAAAAGAGTAAGCTTTCTACGACGGCCCTGCAATTGGAAATGATTAAAAAATGCCTCCTATATTTGCTTGTAGACAACTATAGGAGGTACACTTTTCGTTCTAAAATACTAATTGTTCAACACTTTAATGAGCTCCGCCTCTAAAGCATCACCCCGTAGATTTTTAGCAATAATCTTTCCATTAGGGTCGATCAAGAAGTTTGTAGGTATTGCTTTAACTACATACAGGTTTGAGGCAGCTTTTAGGTCATTTTTGTTCGAATCGATCAGTTGAACCCACGGCATACCATCGTCTTTTATAGCTTTCAGCCACTTCGCTTTATCATTTTGACTGTCGATAGAAACCCCTAGAACGGTAAAATTCTGGTCTTTAAACTTGTTGTAGGCTTTTAGGACTATTGGGTTCTCCGCACGACAAGGGCCACACCACGACGCCCAAAAATCAAGTAGTACATATTTTCCTTTGAAATCAGAAAGCTTTACAGCGGTATTGTCGACATCAAGGTGTGTAAAGTCGGGGGCCATTTGCCCAATATTGGTTCCTTTGGCAGCAGCTATTGATGCAGCGAAAGCCAAGCCATCCTTCGATTTTTTAAGTGCAGGCGACAACCTTTCATATAAATGCGCTACTTTATCTCCGTCAAATCGAGAACCAGCAATAACACCAAGCGCATGTAGACTAAAATAGGAGTCCGGATTTTGTTCCACAAAATTTATGAGTGCACGATCCCTTTCTAGCAAAGCTTTCTCTATTTTTACGCTTAGCGGTTGGGCGATGGATTTATCTTTTCGTTGTTCGACGCTCAGGTTTCGATACTCCTTCTGTGCGATGTCTAATGCAGAATCAAACTCATCAATAGCATCTTTATAGATTTCTGCTTCTTTGTTGATAGCTACACCACTGATTTTTGCTGTTCTCAATATATCAGCTATTTCAATAATCACAGTTCCTCTATCCAGGTAGAGAGAGCGGCCATTATAACCGATACCTGTATTGTTTACGGGCTTAAATTGGAGATAGGCTTGTTGTGGACCATCGATATCACCTGAAAACTCAAACACACCATTTTCAACTTTGACACTGTCTTTAAGCAGTTCGCCTGCATAGTAGAAGCTCAAGTAGGCCATACCAGATGCTGTGCGGTCATCAAATACCGCTTTTATCGTGTACCGATTGCCTAGTTTTAATTTTTTTCGGTAGAAATCGACCAGTTTCGTATCATCCTCACTACTCATTTTTTCAGCCTTGTTGAAAAAGAAAAGCGCCTTTTCATGATTATTGCGGTAATGGTACGCTAGAGCTAGATTAAACAGCGTATAAGGGTCGCTTTAATATTCTAATCTAGGGTAATACAGTATCCATGAAAACACTTTATACGTTGTCAAATGTTTGAGATTTTAATTGATTAATATTCCGGCCGCAGCAGAATAACGGATCTCGTCGTTTATGTATTGGCAAGTATCTAAAAAATTAACCTTCATTTCATAGAAATCAGGCTCCCTAGGTATATTGAAAAGATAGGTCGATTGCTGTCTTCCTGGATCATCAAAGTATTTTGGAATTTGATTCAGTACATTGATAAATAAAGGTATGCTTTTTGCCTTAATTGCAGTTTCTAGCTCTGGAAATAATGCGTAAGCCATCTTCGATTCCGTTACTGTGCCATATTTTTCTTTATATACGTCATAGTTTTGCTTAAAATACGCTAAGTATTCATTAGGCATCTCAAAAGCACGCATAATTGCCCACGAAGTCTCTGAAGTAAGATATTCCTGTTTACTCAAGTAGCTTTTAACGAGCATGCTATCTGGTTTTGTTCGGTTTTCTTTCTTTCCAAAACTGCTTAGATAGAAATCGGGATAATCCAGGTATTTCTTTTGACTGAATCCCGATAAGCTATGTTGTCTGTTATTGGCAGCTTCACGGAGCCAATCGCTGAATAGATCTACGTTTTTATATCCTGCATCCATCCTTAATACCCTGAGGTCGGAATCTAGTATTAAAAAGGTAGGGTAGGACCTAACCATATACCTCGCTGCCAAAACACTTCCTAGCGGGTCCGTTTCCGCATCTAGTTTTAAAAGTATAAAGTGCTTATCTATTATGTTACTGACTTTCGGATCAGGGAATACCTTAGCGTCCATCATTTTGCAAGGACCACACCAAGAAGTGTAGAAATCGATTAGTATTATTTTATCGGTACGGGTAGCCTCGTCCAATACGCTATCCCAGCGATCTGCAATCTCTTGGGGAGCTTTTTGAGCAAGGAGCTTCGTGCTCAATCCTAATAATAGGAAGAGCACAAAGTTGATATTGAACAGTTTTATATTCATTTCTTAATGTTAGCTAGTTGAACTGTCTTAACGGACAGTTTTTAATGACTTGATGTATACGTAGCGATTGCTCATAACTGACCGTTGTCGAAGCAGTGAATTCGTCCATGATGTTAAACGAGTCATAGTATATTTTGTTAGGTTTACTCTTTGACGTGGCGGTCCATTTTTCCGGTCTCAGATATTTACTTTCATAGCTGTACGTATCGCTACAGAAATCAATATCATCCACGCCCTGAGGTAGTTCTGGAGCGTTATGTTTGGTGGCGATAAGACCAAAAAACCTGCCGATTACATGTTCCATTCTAGGTTTTTGACCTGCAGCAATACTAAAGATGTTCGTTATTGGAAGAATAATTCCTGCTTGATGGGGATCGGTAAACTTAATTGTCGCCGGATCTTCTACATATTTAAGTGTCAATCCCGGGATAGTTACGTCTTGGTTCGCTGTATAGGATGGAAGGTTCGTATACGAGGCGCTGTTCGTGTTACATATCCAAATATTGAGCTCATTTAACGGATTTACGATAGCATTATCGACAATGTATTTATTGAGTTCGTTAATTTTAAGGTCACCTACGTTCTTTACAATTTTCTGTTTTATGACAAATTTTATTTTTGAGTCCACACCAACAGGATTGAGTGCAAAGGTATTGGCAAAAACCTTGTTTAACCGATCTATCAAGCTTTGTAGAAACTCATCAGTGATGCCGCGAGCCATATCGTCCTGTTTGGCATTATGTAGTATATGAAAATTGATTGGCACCGTTACCGATTTAAAAGTAGGGTTAGGTTTTTCAATCAGTTTTACTTGTATAGGCTTGCTCGTTACCGAGCCTATTTTACAGGTAAAATCGATGCTCCCGTTATGGATGTCAGATGTTCTGTAGGTATCCCCATCAATACGTTCATTTTTCGAACTATTGATTTCTATCAGTCCGTCTTCCAGTTTATCCAGATTGAATGGTACCGTATCTTTCTTCCCATCTTCGTTTACGATTTCCATAAACGCTTTGACCTTAAACTTCAGTTCGGACTGTCCATCTGCAATCAATACCGGGCTATTGGGATGTAATTGGACTGCTACAATATTTTCACTACCTACAGACTGTAGATAAGAATTAAGTCCTTGTTTTTTGCAAGAGTATATTAATGTACTAAGTACGAGTAAAATTATAATTTTTCTCATGTCTTCTAAATTTAATATGATTTATTGTTCCGACTGATTATAGACCATTCCAACCTGGATTCTGCTTGATTTTATTGTATTGTAGTTCCTCTTCTAGTGGAATGGGAAAACAGAATCTATAATCCCCGTCTTTGAGGGTATAGGTACTCCCATCATTTTTGTCCAATGCCTTACGTTGCCATCCTTTCTGTATGCGTGTTAGATCTACCCAGCGCATATCATCCTCAAAACAGAATTCTTTTCTGCGTTCTACAAGGAGTGCATCCAGTACATCTTCACCTTGGTATTGATAGCCCGTGACCCGATTTTTCATAAATGTTTCATACCAGTTTTTTGCCTGACCGGTGTCTCCCATTCGAGCGTAGGATTCCGCAATGATAATATGCAGCTCAGCTACGCG
>JBEBQJ010000189.1:0-8844 GCA_040395455.1 Sphingobacterium yanglingense
AGGCGAACCATATCGGCTTTTTCCAATAGCACGGCAGAGTTTATATAAAACTGATCTCTTGCTGCAGGCAGCTCGGGACGGAATGAGGGGACATCTGTCAGCGACTCATCGCCTGCCTTTTGCCAACGGTTAGCGTAATCCGAGTGCCCTTTCCACCACTCCACCATATTGCCATACTGGATCGAAGATGCCCTAAAATAATGGCCTCCGCGATAACTCAGGTTAAACGAAATAGACGCAGGCCCGTAGTTAAATGTATGCCGAAATCCGGCAAACCAGAGCGGCTGAGTAGGTCCTGCATAATGCATCGAATCGAGTTTGGTCTGCCCCGTAATGTTGCTGTAGGCTTTGGATACCTCTCCATTCAGCCAGCCTTGCGGATCCCCCTGACTGTCCAGTCCCTCCCACCGATAACCGTAAACGGCGAATACCGGTTTGCCCACGACAGGATTGACACGGCTCTCTGCAAGGTAGGCACTGCCATTACCAACAGGCATCAGGTAATTCGTAATTTCCGTCTGCGCGTAGCTACCGATCAGGCTAGGCATCCATTGAAGTTTCCCTTCACCTAATCGTGCGTACAGGCTTAAATCCCAACCTTGTCCTTTCATATTGGCTACATTGCCAAAGAACGAACTTGCGCCTAGTGTTGGATCCAGCGGTGCGGTACCCAATAAATCGACTGCCGTCTTTCGATAGTACTCTATGGACCCGCTCAGTACCTGCTCCTTTAACCCAAAATCAAGTCCTACATTAAGCTGCTTGACCTTTTCCCAACGCAGATGTTCGTTGGGCAGCCCAACAATGTCGGCACTGACCTCCGGTATTGCCCCCAACTGCCTGTAACGAGCCGTAACAAGGGCGTTGGCCCCACGGGCAAGGTTGCCGTTATGCCCATAAGTGGCTCTTACTTTTAAAACCGGCAAAGCTTCTAACCTGTAGAAAGACTCCTTATTCACTTGCCATGCCAGCCCTGCCGACCATAGCGGCGTACCTTTCATATTGGTCTCTACCCCAAAAAGATTAGCTGCATCGTTACGCGCCGAACCACTGATGGTATAGCGGCCACCATAGGTATAGGATATATTTCCATAGGTAGACAGAAATCGATCTAACATTTCCGAAATCCCCTGCGGATTAGGAATCAGACTACTTGAGGTATTATAGGAGTTCTTATAGCTCTGCCCGAAATTCATCTGGCTGTTGGTCAAACTCCCCTCTCGTTCGTAACCATAGATAGCAGAAGTACGGCCCGTGGTCAACACGTCACGAATCTCCCAACCCAAAATACCATGAACCTCGTGCAATCCCCATGATTTGTCTACTGCCAGTTGAGCCCTGCCCTGATGCGAGCGTGTATTGGATAGGCGCTGTTCTAAATAGCCTGCCCATGGTACCGGAAATCTATTCGTACCTGTAGGTTGGTAAAAACGATTGACCAAGTCACGTACATAGTAAGATTCTTTATCATTTAAGTAGCTCAGCTCGTCTGTCGATTGCTGAAACTGATACCGCAGTTCGACACTTAGCCAATCCAACGGCTGATAACGTAGCGCTGTCTGCAATAGGTTGTCATTTACGGCCGTATTGTACCTGCTCAGCCCGATATTATCATAAGGTCTATTGCTCCAATCTACGCCGGACTGATCGCTTATCGACTCCTTAAGCGCAGTACCAAAAGCATGCGGGATGACCAATGCCTGACCGTTGTCATCTACCAGATCGGCATAAGGATATATCCCAATCAAGCCCCCCGCGTTAATATTCACGCCGGGATTGCCACTACTTGTATTACGCATCTGCCCGAGTTGCATAGTCGCATCGATCTCTAGGACATCATACAACTTGAAGCCATACTGACCACGAAGTGTGAATCTATTTGACGAATTGCCCACTAACCCCTGTTTATCCTTGTCAATACCTGCCGAAAGAAAATAGCGCAGCCTGTCCGATCGACCACTGATATTTAAGCTATGCTGTTGCTTGGTACTGGTCTGGTAGAAGTAATCGTTCAGATCATCACGGTAATCCATAGCCTTCCATTTAGCAATCTGTGCGTCGGCTTCCGTTTCATCAGCATCACCTGATCGTACTTTATCTAATAGCGCTACCACTGGGCTGATGACGGGCCATGAAAAAGTGTTCGTCAGCTTGCCATCGTAATACTTACGGCCAAACATCAGCTCCTCCATTTCAATAAAATCCTTACCGGACATCACTGGAATGTTGTACAGATCAGGCCTTGGCTGTACCGTAGCATTGCTATTGAACTGAATACTTGGCTTTGCAGCCTTACCTTTCTTGGTACTGATCACAATCACGCCATTACCTGCTCGCGAGCCCCATATAGAAGCGGCAGCAGCGTCTTTCAATACCGTGACCGACTCGATATCATTTGGATTGATGCTATTGATATCACCTTCGTAAGGAAAATTATCTAGAACAATAAGTGGAGAAGCATCGCCAAAAATGGTGCTACGCCCTCTGACCAGCAATGGATCAGGAGCACCAGGCGTACGGTCAAATAAGACACCAGGCACCATATTCTCTAATCTATCAATTACATTGGTCCCCATGCGACGATGAAAAAGCGTACTGTCAAGTACTTCAAAACTGCCCGTAGCCCGTTCTTTTGGTATCTTTTGATACCCCGTAGAGACCACCTCTACTTCTTCAATCTGCGTTTGGTCGACTTTAAGATTTACCCGTATTAATTTAGCGTTTTTATCATAAGCAACCCTTTGCTCTTTATAACCTATATATTTAATTACTAATGTACCATGCGATTCATCTACAGCGATACTAAACATACCTTTAGCATCCGTGCGTACCGTATTTTTGCCATTACTGACCGTAGCTCCATCAATGATCGCCCCATTGGCAGCCGAGCGTACCTCCCCAACAAGTACCGCCCCCGGCTGCGTCTGAGCGACCGCACGTGTAAACACAAGCGTACTAAACAACACACAGAATACCATAGGTAGTATATAACTTATTAGGGCTGTAGCCTCACTCTGCACCCTACCAAGACCTACCCTGCTACCACCTTTACTCGATGAGCGCACGGTGGCGACTCGATGAATACAGTATGGTGACCGAGAGTTCATCGAGTGACGACCGTGGATTGACCGTGTTTTGGTAGAACCAAAGCGGGCGAAAGGCAGAGCCTGGTCAGAACCTGACCTATCCTCAGCAACCAAACCACTCGCCATAAGCCATTTGCTATCCGCTATTTTCTTTACGCGTTTTAAGCCCTTCTGCGCTCCTGTTTTTATTTTCGCACACAAAGACACGTCTTTCACCACTTGAACCCCACAGCACTTCTTAAAAGCACTAGAATCGAAAGAGATAGCGCACTCCACCTCCACGTCATTGCCCTTGTCCCGAGAATTGGGAAGATGAGGCACGACACTTAGCAAGTTCAGAGGAAGTATGGAGGCCTTTGCGCACTGCGAATGATTCTGAAGGATTATGAACGATTTCGAAGGATTATGAATGCTTGCTAGTTCATCCTTAGTTCGTTGGTAGTTCATTCCTAGTTCAACCCTAGTTATAGGCTGGTTATAGGCTAGTTCAACCTTAGTTTGAGCCCCTTTTTGAAAAGTGATATTTTCACACCTGCTTCGAGCGTTCTTTGACCCCTCTTCGACTAGACTTCGAGAGCTCTTCGACAGACCGTCGACACCGCTTCGAGACTGGTTCGGGACTGCTTCGAGACTCCTTCGGGTGGTGTTCGACTGGCCTTCGACTGCACTTCGACGTATTACCGAACAGGTCCCGAACAACCGTCGAACGAATCCCGAGCATGCCTGCATCCAGGTACGATACTGTCCTGAGGAACCGCCAAACCATCCTGCAACAACAGTCGAAGCGTCCTCAGTGTATGCCCTAAGTATACCCCAAGTATGCGCTAAGTAGTAACAGTGTAGGAGGAGTGTATTAAAAGACCATACACTAGCCTTACTTATTCCCTGCCTATTCTCTACCTGTTCTCTGCTTCTTCCCTGCTCTTTCTCTGGGCTTGGCTTGGGCTTCGCTTGGTATTTGTTCGCCTCATCTTTGCCTATTCTTTGGTATCCGCTTGGTTCCAGACCAATGAATGACCGACCACGGGGCAACAAATAAGCAGAGAAAGACCCTACCAAATCCCTACCAAGACCTGACCTAGTTCTACCTTTCTCCGATGCCCCCCCCGATGGCGCTCCGATAGCTCTCCGATGATGATCGGAGCCGCATCGCGGAACGGTCACGTGTTGGACGAAACACGTTCGAACAAAAGCAGAACCAAGGTAGAACCTGGGCAGAACTAAGTCGGTACACAGTCGGTGTCAAGCCGGGAGCTTCAGTATCACTGATTCCCCGAGCTGATTTTGAAGTCAGTTCTATTTGAGCACCGTACAATGACTTAAAAACTCTACTTGTAGCTTTGGATATATCAATTTTATTAGTTTTCATTGTTCAGGTTATTTAGCAGTTATTTTATTCCCAAAAAGCGCGAAATTAATCTGTCGAAATTTCAACTCTTCTTCTGTTATTTTTCCCTGGGAGAGATTAGGCACATCTAATTCTGAAAGGTCCACATTATGAATATGGCAGAGATAATAAGCCACCAATAGATGCATTAACTCTAAGGAATAGCTTTTAAGCTCATCATAACTATAATCTTTTACTGGATCACTTACTTCTTTACCCAATGCTTTTAGATATAAACAAACGATATAATCTCGACTATCGTTAATGTCATACCTTTGCCAAAACTCTTCAATAACCTTCTCTGGGTCATACCCCTCTGTATGCGGAAAATTGAATGCCATTTCGAACGGCAGAATCAAATGGAAGTTCTTTTCCAATAGCTTAGAAATCATAACGTACTCCTTCCCTGATTAATCTTTGTTGATTTTCTTCGTACTCGCCTCTGGGCTTCTTAGGCTCTCTTTTCGTCACTGTCTTCCGATTTTCTTGCACTCGCCTACCGACATCGTAGTTATAGGGCAAGTAATCAGTTGGAACAAAGGACGACAGGTCGATTGCCTCCTGATCAGATCCGTACCTGCTCCGCACCAGCTTCGGAGTTTCATCACCTTCGGAACACCTTTTTATCACCTTTTCATCGACGATTCTCGATTCGGAGGTGTTAAATCTGTGTTGAATACGTGATGAATCTGTGATGTACGGCCGAAGCAAAGGCGAAGCCAGTCCGAACGTAGTGCGGAGACTTTCGCCACCTTCGTCATTGCGCTGCGTCCCGATGCTTCGGGAAACAAAGTGAAGCAGTCTATCATTAATATTTATTGGGCGATCAGAAAGGTCTTGATAACGTGTTAACATGTTAACACGTTCACCTTCACAAAAAGACATTCCTCTCCCACCCCTAAAAAAATGTTTCATTTTTCAAGTAATTTAAGTTTGCCAAAAGCCTTGAAGAACTCTTCGAGGTTTTAAGCTATATTAGCGACAAATAGAATAGAAGTCTTGTTTCAGACACAAGGCTATTAAACACTATCTATCAGCAAATTAAAAGATTTAAATCCTATCGGTATACCTAGAGCGTGCGCTAAAAGAAATAATTGGTTTTTATACGGTACAACCGATACGTAGAATGAATTAAATGATTAATGAAACACATTATTCTGGGGGGCAAATCAACAATCTAAAAAGCCAGTTTTTCAGGTTGCCTGTAAAATATAATGAACAGAAAAGGAACCTCCCTTGCTCAATGGTTGAGCGTGAGAAACTACGCGACCACGACCTTAAAAAATTAAGGGAGGCCCTATCTGAATATCTACGAATTTTATTTAAGTCTATACTTCTCATTCATTTTGGTTTTAGGTTTCTCACGCCTACCACTATGAATGAATATTCAAATATAAACAAAAGAACTCAACCCATCAAATATGTTTGGTTTATTTTTTCATTTAATGCCGTTTTTAGATAAGATGGATGAAAAAGAGTTACGTTTTAGGAAGCAGCTTGGAGCAAGGATTCAAGAAATAAGACAAAATAAGCCAATGACTCAACCAGAACTGGCCCTCCTAGTTGGTTACAAGGATTATCAGGCTATAGGTCGAATTGAAAATGGTCGTGTTACTTCATCTGTATATACTATACATTTGATAGCAAAAGCTTTAGAAGTCGGTATTGAGGAACTTTTTATATTTGATTAGACCTTCAAAGAATTGATTCTTTGCTGAGAAAGGTCAACAACCATTCTTTCTAGTATTTCTATTTTTTCAATCAGCTTTTCTACATCTGCTCTTTCTACGAAATAGTCGTCTTTATACCTAGCGTCGATATAGCTCTTTTGCAGAATAGTAAACAATCTCTCTTCTTCTTGATTATCAAGCGGAAAACAAAACAATTTGTTGATTTCATCGGAAACACTCTTCACATGATTTTGATACTCTTGAATACTATGTGTTTTTGGTTTATACCCTGTAAAGACTAAGCCAAGGCCAGCATAGAGCTTTTCGGTAGTCTGATGAAGCAAAAACATAGTGTCATTCAATTCATACGCTTTTTCAATGGAATTTTGACAAATAAGTTTAGCATGTTCCAACATTCTTGAACCACTTTCCACCCATTTTTCATAATAATACTCCGCTTCCTCTCGCTGTTCTTCAACAGACAAAGGTCTTGCATCAGCAAATTGAAAATTTCCTGTATCGAACAATTCGATTCCTTCTTTTACAATTTCTGCGAAAAAGTATTGCCCCCTTTCCAAACCATAGTTGATATGATCAATCTCATGAACGTTTACACTTACCGGATGTTTGTACTTCTTCGTTCTATTGTTGATCTTGCTTTTGATTTCAAACTCCTTCAGACGCGAACCATTGGTTACCACCATAAAATCAAAATCACTTCGATAAGTATAAGTTATACCGTCTTCAACATACTCATCATCAACCCAATTGCCACGAGCAAAACTACCATAAAGAATTATCTTCTCAGGCTCCGCAACATCCTTGATTACTTCAACGATTTCTGCGATGTCTCTTTGCTTATCTTCCGGTAAATGGGATAATTGATTCATATTGTAAAGATAGGGAATAAAGAAGTTGGAAATAAATCAGACTGGAATATTGTTTCTGAAAAAGGTTAAAGTTGGAATACTATCAGCAACATAGACTTCACTCATTATATCTGATAAATCACCTAAATTATATGAAACAAAGTCACTTGATGAAGCAGCTTGCCTATTGATATAAAATCTGAGTTCTTTTTGGTCTTGAAATTTTATATGTTTATTAAATGGAGTCAAATCTCCTTTGTAGCTTTTATAATCGAAATAATCAACACAACCATGAGATAATTCGTGGCCGGTTGATTCAACCGCATTTGTAAACCGTCTAGCAAACTCTATTACATCTGATATCACTAAGAAGCTATCTGCGAACCCAACAACAGAGCTATTAATATTCAAAGGGTAGGCATCGTTTTTCTCGACCTCTTCAACAGGTATATCTATAAAATATGTACAGAAAAGATTCCCTCTATACTTTCCTTTATCCCAAACAGCAAAGCCACTCTTTAGCACAGGCACATACGCATCATTCCTTTTTACAGCTAACTCATCAAACTGCTCAACAAACTCGCCACATTCAAACCTATCTCCCATTCCCGGTGATCCCGATTCTAATTTCTTAAAAAACTGTAAAGTATTGCAGTAAACTGTTCCTTTTCGCAAAGCTTCCAGATGTTCTCGTTTTCCAACTTTTAATAATCCTTTGAATGACTCCATTTTGTATATTGTTTAAAACAAATATACTAAAATAATTAGTATAGATGAGTTAATTTCATTATCATTGTTTATCAATTAGAGAGAAAATATGAGCACAGTAAAAAAAGGAGACCTTTTTGAGGCAAGGGCGTTTGACCTTATTCAGAAATTTGTAGACAAGGGTGATATTCCAATACTTAAAGAATGCTGTGCTTTTAAAAAGAAGCCTAAATATTACTCCAACAACCGAAAATCTGATATTATTTTTGACATTAGTATTGAAGTCTCCCCTAAAGGCGCAGGTTCTTATCACCTATTGTATCTTATTGAATGTAAAGACTACGCCCAAAAAGTCCCTGTAAACGATATTGAAGAATTTAAAGCAAAGATAGATCAAGTATCTGGAAAAAACGTCAAGGGTGTTTTTGTTTGCAGCAATGGTGTACAAGAAGGAGCTTACAACTATGCGGAATCAAATGGTATTATGTTGATTGTTCTAAACCAAAATCATCACGATATATTACTACATAACGCAAAAAATAATTGGAATCAGGATTCTCCTATCTCATGGTCTAATCAAATCAAGGAAGTAAAAGGAACTAATTGTAATAGAATGGATTGGGATGAAGAAATAAAATCTATTATTTTGAGAGCCCTCAATAAAGACGAGAACTTATCTTTATCCTCACTTACTTCTGTTCAGAAATTATCCAAAGAAATATTAGAAAATAAAGCTAAAAACATCTTAGATGATTTTAACAAACTACTATATAAGGGAATGGTGAAATTGGAGCCGTCTGAATTTCTTGAATATATTTTAGCTACTTATGAAATTCAGATTGTTGACGATGTTAAAATATCCGAAATAAAAGGACTAAGCGTCAAAGCCTATTGTTCTCCAAAAACAAAGAAGGTATTTATCGATCCTAAATTAAGATCTGATCCTAACTTTCTTTTTGTATGCGTACATGAAATTGCTCATATACTTTTACATGCTGACATTGATTTAATACAGGAGGATTACGATATGATGGAAATATCCAAATACAATGAGTTAACAAAAAGGCATAATCTTATCAATGATAAAAACTGGTTAGAATGGCAGGCAAATTATTTTGCATCAG
>JBEBQJ010000190.1:0-8754 GCA_040395455.1 Sphingobacterium yanglingense
TCGTGCATCGTATGGAAAAAAAAGGTCTTGAAGTGCACGGTTGGGAAGAAGTTGTTATCGAGCATGAGGATAAAAAGTACTTTCCAAACCCAGCATTTGTTGGAAAAAAGGTTGTTCCTTATATCTGGAATAACGAGTACTCATATCCGGACATGGGCTATAAGCTTGCCAACATGGGATACGATGTCATTTTGTGCAACGTAACCAATCTCTATTTTGATCTGGCATATAATAACGACCCAAAAACACCGGGTCTACTTTGGGCAGGTTTTGTGGATACCAAGAAAGCTTTTTCTTTTGCTCCTTATAATTTTCAAAATTCTACTTTAATCAATCGTTTTGGAAAGGATGTATTTCATGATAGTTCCCCTACTTTTGAGCGACTCAAAGATGAGGCAAAAGCACGTATACGGGGGGTGCAGGCTCAGATGTGGGCAGAGACTATATTGAGTGCCGAAATGTTAGAATCCTATCTGCTGCCTAAATTGATCGGATTTTCGGAGATGGCATGGTCCAAAGAGCGTGCCTGGGAATCGCAGGTAGATCGAGCGGAGCGGATAAAAGCTATTGACAAGGATTGGAACAGCTTTGCCAATCGCATTGCAAAATTTGAACTTCCCATGCTTTCACACTGGAATCAGGGCTATAATTTTTGGATGCCACCGATAGGGAGACAATCAAGCCATGGCCGGGTTGCTGCCAATATTTGCTTTCCTGGAATGACTATACGCTATACAACAGATGGTAGCCCTGTTACTCCCAGGTCTCCCCGATACACTGGTCCGATCCCCGATACGGGCAACGTTCTATTTAAGGCTTTTGTAAATTAAAGCCAGATTATGGACGTTAGATGTCAACTAGAAAACCTAGAATTTTTCCTAACGGAAACGTTCTAGGTTTTTGTGCAGTGTAGGATTAATGATAAGTCTAACCTGTTTTTTCCAAGAAACTCCATTCATTAGAACAATTAGCCAGACTCACCTGTCTGGAGGCACGGGCAATCAAAACCCACAGGCAACGGGGCCTTCAAAAGTTGATACAGATACTTCCCAAAAATCATTTTACGATACTGCTGATGTTCTTCTTCTAAACAAATGACTAGTGTTTAGATAGGGGGATAAGCACTGGGATACACGCCATGGTATTTCTTAAAAGCTTTGCGAAAGGCCGCACTGTCGCTATAACCCAATTGCTCGACGATGCTGCTGATGCTTACATTGTTCAATAGGAGTTTGGCGGCATGCTGTTGTTTGGACCGGTAGATATAGTAGGCGAGGTTTTCGTTTTCAGCGCTTCGGTACATACGGCTCAGGTAATCCTTGTCGACACAGAAGCGATCGGCGAGCGCACTTACAGGGGGTACCTGTTGATGGGTGGCGATACATTGTTGGATATAGTACTTTACAGCCTGTACCTTGTTCTGTATGGGCGATAAGGTGGAATCAGCCAAAGACTGCATCTGTTCGACCAGCTTAGCGATACGAAGGTAGATCTGGCTATCTTGTAAGATATGCCGGCTGCGACCAAGGTCTAAGAGCTGGTATAGTTCGGCTCGGTCAAGCTCGCTGATGGAGATTGGTACAGATTGGTAGAGCATATCAGGCTGTAGCTCCTGCGATAGGACCTGCTCTCCGGTCGTGAGCTCTTCGGGATAGCGGTTCAGCCAGCTAGCTGCTACATTGAAACCTACGATCCAGCTCCGTCCTTTATTGACCTCAATTTCCAGATTGCAGGGTATACCGCGCAAGAGGTGCTTATGCCCCTGATTTAGTACCGGAATGGATTTATTGGCCTCCCGTAGGCTATACCCACCTTTCATAGCATACTGCCAGTGGATGTCTGTGTAGTTGATGCTGACCGGGATTTTCAGCTTTAGTGTGGTCTGGATCTCTATACTGTATAGGTATACATGCTTGGCATTGTGCCATTGGATGTTGCACCAGTCGTCCTGCTGTTGCCAGGTAAGGCTATCGGCATAGCTTATCGGATGGGACAGGGCCCTAGGGAGACGGGAGGTGGCTTTGGAACCGGGGTACAGATTGCCGAAATGGGCGATAAAACTAGGTATCATAAGCGCTTGATTTGGTGTATGGGCGTAATTAACGCTTATACAAATGAATAGCTTAATAGATAGGCTGTCAAGTGACAGGGGTGACATGCAGGTCTACCTATCATAGCGATTTCTTTACCCACGAAGAATACGGTAGCTTTTGTGCCGTGACATCAGGGGACAATTTTCATTCGTCTCCTGTAGACTACCGTTCATCCCCTAGGAGGGTTGTCTACCTTTTTTTACGTCATTTTATTTTTTGTTGGATACGTTTGGGGTATGATGCATGCGTTTTTGGGGCCCCATTTAAGGTTTTATTAAATGAACAGAAACGATGAAAACAAAAAGAAAAGTAACCGTGCATAGCGCACCGTTGAAAAAGAAAAGAATACAGCGCGTCAAGAGAGTGGCGTATACCACCGCAATTGTAGCCGCGCAGGTAATGGCACAAAGTAAGTCGAGCCCATGTGATGTCTTCTTGCCGGGCATACATTGGTATTGGTAATGTACAGTTACGGGGGCTGACCAGGATTGTGGAAAGTCTCCGTAACGATAAAAAAGTTAACGATATGGATACCGTACAAGATTACAAAAAGGAGCTACAGCGGCTCCATGACAGACTCTATAAGGAAGGTATAGATTGGAATCAAACCATCGTGAATCGCCTTACCGATATGAGCGCGAATATGGCTTTCTTTTTTCCTGAAATGGACTACCAAGCGCACCGAAAAATATTTAGGGATAGCCTGTGGCAGATCAAAAGGGATACTTGGGACCTCAAGCTGTTTGCAGGGACGTACCCCTATAAGATAAGGGGATGGAAGGGATTTCTACAAAAAATCAGAGCGCAGACAGGCATGATATGCACTTACCACTTTGGCGCCTATCAGTTGATCAACTACCTTCTCCTAAGAGCGAGAGAACCCTTTGCACTCCTGGTGGGAGACAAGGTGTACAACGAATGGGAGCAGCGTAACTCAGGGCTGGAAAAATTACTTGGACAGGCCAGACGACGAGGTCGATTTACCCTCCTCAATGCCACGGACCGCGCATCGCTCCGTAAGATGTACGAGCTTAGCGTCCGGGGACATCATCTATTGGTATATGTCGATGGGCTGGAGGGGATAAAATATGGCAAAAGACATCTATTGGAGCAGGTCGAGTTTTTGGGCCGGGAGATTGAGGTCCCACGCGGAGCGATCAGCATAGCACATGCGCTAAAATTACCGATCTACCCCATGCTGGCCGTTCGGGGGGAGAATACCATTAGCATTGAGAGCCTGCCTACTATAGCGCCAGTAGCTCATTCTAATCGGACACTCTTTGCTCGATCGGTGCTGTATAGGCTATACGGTTGGTTTGGAAGCTATTTAGTGCGCTGGCCGGAGCAATGGACAAACTGGCCGTTCCTTCAGAAGATAAGGCCGGATGCACAGTACAGGTATGGCGAGTGGTACACACTGGAAAAGGAATCTTATGACGACCCGATGCAATATGGTATATACTACAGGAGTGATGGCGTTTGTGACTTGTACCGCAAACGGGATTTAGTAAAGTTCTCAATCGCTCAGGAAAAGATCGACACGCTACGGTTGACAGGCTACGGAGGTTCGCCGTAATTTATTAAGCATCAGAAGTTTTTGTATATTAGAGCTACTAAACAAAATTTTAACCTATGCTTACTAAAATCTTCTTACAGGAGAGCATTAGGGTTCAGTTGCTTTGTTGGCCATTATATATGCTTCTGATGTTGCTCATCAACAGTAAGGTGCACCCAGAAACGGGTTGGCTCAGCCAGTTACTGGCCTGGCTTATTCTACTTGTCGTTTTCAATGGGTGTCTGGCGATATTGTACATTGTTTTTTTGAAAAAAATGATCTGGAAATCTATCGTGCTCATCATTATACTCTATATCGTACTTACCGAAGGGGTATACTATATGGGGAGGGGATGGGTCGAGCTCAAGGAAGAGCTATTCTCTACCAAACGCGAACAGTACTACTGGACCATGTTTGCCAATTATATTGGGGTATGGATTATGGCGGGTGGCTTGCTCTTTCACATCAAGTCGCGCGTCAATGATCGCTTGAGGCGGGAACAGGAGCTGCTACGTTATGAAAAAGAAATAGAGGCCAAGGAGATGGAGTTTGCTTTGCGTACGGTACAGTTGAGTCCACATTTTCTATTCAATGTGCTCTCGGGTATGCGCAGCAGGACGCAGATGGTACTTCCAGAAGTAGCAAAGGATATGGATAGTCTGGCCGATTTGATGAAGTATACCTTGTCTGCCTCCGAAGAAGGTAAAAAGAAGGTGTTACTGTATAAGGAAGTGGAGGCCTTGGAATACTACATCGCATTGGAACGGAGCCGTTTTGAAAATACCTATATAGACTATACGGTGCAAGGGATGTCGCTATCGCACAAAATAGTGCCGGTATCGCTAATCACATTGGTCGAGAATGCCTTCAAATATGGAGTATATACCGATGCGCAATGTCCTATGGAGATAAGGCTGTTGATTACGGACGATATGCTGCTGTTTGAATGCACCAACAAAATCGATAGAGCGAAGGTCGGTCTGAGGTCGCTGGGGACAGGACATAAAAACTTACGCTCCAGATTGGAAATTGCATTTCCGGGACGCTACCACTTCGAAGCTTTGGAGATGGCCGACGATTGGTATTATACTGGATTAAGGATAGAGCAGAGGTAGGTCATGAAGCTATAATACAACAGCTTATAATAATGAATGGTAAATATGTTTATATATGAAACATCCACGTAGCAATAGCTGCGCAAACACGGATGACCGCGAAGCAGCATGCACACCAATTGCAACAATTCGTGCATAATATAGTTTGGATATACCATCCCGACCCATCGGGACAAGTTAATGACAACTGAAAGACAAACCGATCCGCCAGTTGGCGAATCATTGAAGATAATTATATACATATGAAAAGATTGAAATGTTTGGTCGTAGACGATGAGATAGAGGGCATCAATACCTTGAAATCATTGATAAAACAAAGGCACGACCTGCTTTATGCAGGGGGTACACAGGATGCCCGTCAAGTGCTTGAGCTCATAGAGAAGTATCATGTGGAGCTGGTCTTTGTGGATATGCACATGCCCTTTATCCATGGATTGGAACTGATGAGCCTATTGGTCGGTCGGGTAGAGGTAATCTGCTGTTCAGCAGACGTTGAATATGGCGCAGCACTTTTTCAATTGGGCATAGCATTCTACCTCACCAAGCCTGTCAAGCCAGAGCATTTTCATACAGCGATAGATCGGGTATGGCAGAGGATGGCTACAAATCGAGCGGGCGCAGGTGGTTGTGATGTAGTACCGCTCGGCTTGGAAGAATACGTTATGTTTAAGCTCTTTGGAGGCGGCGCGCTGAACCTTCAATTGATCGATATCGAATGTATAGAAGCGGATTCCGATGAGTCTTTGATAACACATACAGACGGCACCCATAGGGTTAATTTGCCCCTGGTCGAATTTGAAAAGCTACTGCCTACAGAACACTTTATCCGTGTACATCGCGGTTTTATACTGGCATTCAAGAATATAGGGAGTGTAGATAGTAAGTGCGAGATGATTACGCTGCGCAACTCGACCTGTAAAGAGGTGC
Source organism: Sphingobacterium yanglingense (assembly GCA_040395455.1). GTDB lineage: Bacteria > Bacteroidota > Bacteroidia > Sphingobacteriales > Sphingobacteriaceae > Sphingobacterium > Sphingobacterium yanglingense_A. The sequence continues at coordinate 5,691 of JBEBQJ010000190.1, forward strand.
CAGTAGGTCGTACGTATAAGGATAGGGTCTTGGATGCACTGAATACAAGAACAATTAGAAACAGATAGAAATGGTTAGTACAGCACTACAGGATCAGTTACAGCGTATCTGCTCACGGCTATTGGAGCTTCAGAATGAAGTTGGCATGAAAGAGAGGAGTGTACTATTGTTGGCTTTCAATACACAGATTATGGAGTTTATGAAAGCACTGCGTCGCTTCTGCTCGGATATACAGGAGCAGATCGATGCACGTATAGAATTGCAGGAGGCTATTGCTCATTCTGACATCAATGAGGCGGCCTATGAAGGTTTTTACCATGACCAGATTACATTTTACAGGCAATGGTTAAGTGGTTTTTCCGAACTGATGCCCACTGGCAAAACAAAGTGTACCATAGGGCTTACAGCACAGCAGATACTCTTGTTGTTGCGCCTCGCCCGTGATACAGGTATACTCGCCGAGCAGCAGCTAAAACCCTATTTCTATTTTCTGCAGACCAGCTTCAGAACAAATGCACAGGACAATCTATCGTACGAAAGCCTGCGTAAAAAGTACAGCCAACTGGACCGGTATACCATTATCAACGTACGGAAGCTGCTCGAAGAAATGCTGGTGCAGCTAAAACATTATCAGGACAAAACAGCGTAGGACAACCTAGACACTAAGCTTTATGGAACAGTTAATCAAAGTATTGATTCAGCAGAACAAGAAAGGATTGAAGTTGACCAAAAAACAGAACCAGCTTATCGTAAAGCTGATTTCTGTATTGACCCCCACCGACAAAGAAGCCCTACAGAAGATGATCATTGACAACTCAGACCTCAAAGATATTTTCAAAGTTGCCGATACCAAATTCTATCGCCTCAAAAAGCTATTCACCTCCTATGAGCTCGATGCAAAAGACTACTACCTAACCGATGAAATCCTGAAAACCATAAAAAAACACAAACGCAAACCAGACGCCGAACCCCAAGTCTAAAATCTCATATCTTAATACTAATATCTAACTACTAAATACTAATATCTAACTACTAAATACTAACTACTAATATCTAACTCCATCCCGTCATCTCGATTGCAGCGTAGCGGAATAGAGAGATCTACAGACTATATAAAATCCATCTAACTACTCGCCCGAAGCAAGTTCAGAACTTCATTTCATTTAGTCTCAAATCTCATATCTAAATACTAAAATCTAACAACTCATATCTCAATACTAATATCTAAGTACTAACATCTCATATCTAACTACTAAATACTAAATACTAGCCACACATCCTCTGAACCTTCTATGCACCTTCTATGAACCGCAAACACCCCTAAAAATAACATAAAGCAAACATAAAACAAACAAGCGCCACACAACAACCACACATGTTTGACACAATAACCACACATGTTTGACACAACAACCATACATGTTTGACACAACAGCGACACATGTTTGGCACATGTAAAGCCCTAAAAATGAATTTCAAAAAGGCAATCCTTATTCTGTCCCTACATTCAGCAGAATTGCCACCTTCGAATTTTTTTGCAACTGAAATGGGATGCACTGCCATACAGCAAAAAGATTCCAGTGGCGAGTTTTGCTACTTTTGCGGTCAAAAGTAGGTGCCCGTCTGGCACCGAAGACAAGAGATGCACTTCCTTTCCCTTCCTATTCCTTCCTTTTTCATCCTATATCGTCACAACAGGCTATCAGCCATTGTTTTATAGTTTTTTGTTTAAACCTTTGTTTCGTAAGCAGGTCGGAAGGCGCCCCGGTAGCAAGCTTGCACAAACAGAATTATAAACGTCAATAAATTTTAAAAAAATGGCAAAATCAAAAGACAACCTGATCATGCAGGGCACATCAGGTAGAGTAGGACGAAACCTCGTGTTTCGATTAAAGGGCGATCAGACCATCATAGCCAAAAGAGCTCGGCAAAAGGCCAATCGCGAGTATACCAGCGATCAGCGGGCGGTCATGAACAAGTTCACTAGAGCGGCACTGTATGCCAAAGCAGCGATACAGGATCCGCAGCTTAAAGAAGCCTATCAGGCAAAAGCAAACATCAATCAGACGGCCTACAACGTAGCCTTTAGAGACTATCTCGTAAAGCCCTATGTAGCACTATTGGATGACACCGAATACAAAGGTAATACCGGCGAGAGTATTTCCTTATTGATCAAAGACGTGCTTAAGGTCGTCGATGTCAAAGTAGAATTGCTGGGTCCCAATGATACAGTCATCGAGAGTGGAGTAGCCACAGTGGCACCCACCGACAACACAAGTACACAGTGGAAGTATACTATGACCGAGGACAACCCCGATTACGAAAATTCCAAGTACCGAATTACGTTGACCGATACCCCAGGCAAAAAGACCGTAGAAATCAAAGACTATGGTGAGGATTCGACCCCAGATTAACTTATAGGTAGTCTAACGGAACGGGCCTTCGGGCCCTTCCTAATCAGATACATCAAAGCAGGTTCAGGACTTCATTTCATTCAGTCTCAATACTCATATCCCGAAGCAAGTTCGGGACTTCGTTTCACTCAGTCTCAAATCTAATATCTAAATACTAAATACTAAAAAAAATGGCAACACTTACACACAGATTACCGGCTTCCAAGCAAGGGTGGAGGTCAGGACAAAATATTATCCTTTCAAATTTAAAACCATACTTAATCAGTCGGTTAGTAATATTTACATTATTATTTACTTTAATAGGAAAAGTGCTCGTTTGGGTAGATCCGACGGCAGGGATACTCGACATCGGTATCCTCACGGTAGTCCTGTTTGGACTGCTGGTCAGCCTCGCTGCCGTACTGTGCAGCCTCTGGTTGCAGGAGCTATTATGGCAACCCTTCAAAGCCTTTCGCAAGGATTTTCTTTCACATTTTAATCAATTGACATCATGGCAACAATGTATTCTTTATTTCTCAGTTTTCTTCTTGCTGCTGTTTGCAGTGTTAAAGGGAGTAGAAGTAGTTTTCTAGATGACCACATGGTATTATTGGATAACGTTTTTTATTCCCTTTATCAAGGGAGGGATTTTCATTTTTTCCTTGATGAAA
>JBEBQJ010000191.1:0-8741 GCA_040395455.1 Sphingobacterium yanglingense
AGAACCTCTATTGCAGGAGAATAAAGATCGCTTTGTGATATTCCCGATACAGCATGACGATATATGGCAGTTTTACAAAAAAGCAGAAGCTAGTTTTTGGACTGCCGAAGAAGTGGATCTGTCTTCGGATATTAATGATTGGAAACATAAGCTAACGGAAGAGGAGCGTTATTTCATTAGTCATGTACTGGCTTTTTTCGCAGCCAGTGATGGAATCGTGAATGAAAATCTGGCCATAAACTTTATCAACGAAGTGCAGTATCCCGAAGCACGCTTTTTTTATGGGTTTCAGATTATGATCGAGAATATCCATTCGGAGATGTATTCGCTACTGATTGATACCTATGTCAAAGATAGAAAGCAGAAGGACTATTTACTACGAGCCATAGATACGATACCCTGTGTACAGAAAAAAGCCGATTGGGCATTGCGTTGGATAGAAAGTCCAGATTTTGCAGAACGCCTGATTGCCTTTGCAGCTGTAGAAGGAATTTTTTTCTCGGGGAGCTTCTGTGCTATTTTCTGGCTGAAGAAACGAGGATTGATGCCCGGACTTACATTTTCTAACGAGTTGATCAGTAGGGATGAAGGCATGCACTGTGATTTTGCCTGTCATCTGTATCTGCAGCATATCCAGAATAAATTGCCCATAGATACTTTACAGGCAATTATCGCGGATGCGGTAGCTATAGAGAAGGAGTTTGTGAGCGAAGCGCTGCCGGTCCGACTGATCGGGATGAATGCAGCGCTAATGTGCCAGTATATCGAGTTTGTGGCCGATCGTCTTTTGCAAGCATTAGGTAGCCCCAAATTATGGAACGCCACCAATCCCTTCGATTTTATGGAGCTGATATCGTTACAGGGAAAAACCAATTTCTTTGAACGGCGTGTAGGTGAATATCAGAAACCGGGGGTGGCAAAAGGTAATGAAGGGGGAAAGTTGTTTTCGTTGGATGAAGAGTTTTAATTTTTACAAATCTGCATAATACTATGTTTGTTCTAAAGAGAAATGGAAAGAAGGAAGCGGTGCATTTTGATAAGATCACTGCACGGTTGCATAAACTCGTATATGGGCTCGCAGTCACTGAAAATGATGTGATTGAAATCGCGAAAAAAGTAATACAGGGTATCTATGAGAATGTCAGTACCACTGAACTGGACAATCTGGCTGCTGAAACGGTAGCGGCCTATACTACGGTACACCCCGATTTTGCTATTCTGGCAGCCAGAATAGCCGTGAGTAACCTACACAAGAATACGTTGAAATCGTTTTCTGATACAGCCCGGCTCATGTACGGGTATGTTGATCCTATTACAGGAACAGCAGCGCCTTTGATAGGAAAGGAAATCTATGAGATTATCTGTCAACATGCAGATAGAGTGGACAGCAGTATCATCTATGATAGGGATTATAATTTTGATTATTTCGGTTTTAAGACGCTCGAGCGGTCGTATCTCATCCGTGCAGACGGAAAGGTCGTCGAACGGCCTCAGCATCTATTTATGCGGGTCGCTATCGGTATTCATAAGGAGGATATTGATGCAGCGATAGAAACCTATAATCTGATGAGTGACAAATGGTTCATCCATGCGACACCTACGCTTTTTAATGCGGGGACGACCAGGCCGCAGATGTCTTCCTGCTTTTTACTCAGTATGACCGAAGATAGTATAGACGGTATCTTTGATACGCTGAAGCGCTGTGCATTAATCTCCCAGTCGGCGGGGGGAATAGGGCTAAGTATTCATAATGTACGGGCTACGGGAAGCTATATTAAGGGGACTGGTGGGATTTCTAACGGCATCATTCCGATGCTTCGCGTGTTTAACGATACGGCACGATATGTCGATCAGGGAGGTGGTAAACGAAAAGGGGCTATTGCGGTCTATCTGGAGCCATGGCATGCGGATATATTTGATTTTTTGGATATCCGTAAAAATCATGGTAAAGAGGAAATGCGTGCCCGTGATCTGTTTCCGGCACTTTGGATTCCAGACCTATTTATGAAACGTGTAGAGACCGATGCCGAATGGTCGCTGTTTGATCCCAACGAGGCAGCGGGACTTTATGGCGTTTATGGTGATGCTTTTGAAGCCCTCTACCTGCATTATGAGAATGAACATAAATACCGTCGGAAGGTCAGCGCAAGGGAGCTATGGTCGGCCATCCTCGAAGCGCAGATCGAGACGGGGACGCCCTATATGTGTTATAAAGATGCAGCCAATGAAAAGTCGAATCAGAAGAATATCGGGGTGATCAGAAGCTCCAATCTCTGTACAGAGATTATGGAGTATACCGATACGGATGAGATAGCGGTATGCAATTTGGCTTCGCTGTCATTGCCCCGATATGTAGCGGATAGTGTATTCGATTTTCAGAAACTGTATGAGATAAGCAAGATTGTGACGCGCAACCTCAATAAGATTATTGATTCAAATTATTATCCGGTTACGGAGACACAGACCTCCAATCTTCGGCACCGTCCGATAGGTATTGGTGTGCAGGGATTGGCAGATGTATTTATGTTGTTGCGCATGCCCTTCGAGCATGATGATGCCCGGAAACTAAATAGAGATATTTTCGAAACAATTTATTTTGGAGCAATGGAAGCTTCTATGGAGCTGGCCCAAGAACAAGGGGCTTATGATAGTTTTGAAGGGTCGCCATTGTCTAAGGGAAAGTTTCAATTCGACCTCTGGGGCGTACCCCCATCTGATCGGTGGGATTGGGAAGGATTACGCCAAAAGGTGATGCAGTTCGGTGTGCGCAATTCGCTATTGCTGGCACCTATGCCTACGGCCTCTACCTCGCAGATACTGGGCAATAACGAGTGCTTTGAACCTTATACGAGTAATGTCTACAACAGACGGGTATTGTCGGGCGAGTTTGCTGTGGTCAACAAGCATCTGTTACATGATCTGATCGAACTAGGATTGTGGTCGCCCGAGATGAAAAATAGACTTATCGCGCACAATGGATCTGTGCAACAGATTGCCGAGATTCCCGATCTATTGAAGGAGATTTATAAAACCGTCTGGGAGATAAAGCAAAAAAGTCTTATCGATATGTCGGCGGATCGGGGTGCATTTATCTGCCAGTCGCAGTCGTTGAATATATTTATGGAACAGCCTAATATGGCTAAACTGACTTCTATGCATTTTCACGCGTGGAAGAGCGGGTTAAAAACGGGTATGTACTATCTCCGGACTAAGGCCGCGGTAGACGCGATTAAATTTACAGTCGAACCGGTAGGTATGTCGGGGGCGGTACCACCTGATATCGCCTGCTCGTTGGATAGTCCAGAGGATTGTATGGCCTGCGGAAGTTAGTCCGATAACAAGAAAAGAATTAATGTTATGTCAAAACTATTTTTAGTCCGCCACGGACAATCACAATGGAATCTGGAAAACCGTTTTACGGGTGGTCAGGATATAGACCTCACCGAAGAAGGGAAGGAGGAGGCCAGATATGCAGGACAACAATTGATAAATGAAAAAATCGACGTTGCTTTTACCTCTAAATTGATCAGAGCAAAGCGCACTTTGGCTATTATGCTAGATGAAATGGGCCAAAGGCAAGTGCCTATAATGACATCGTCCTGTCTGAACGAGCGTTCTTATGGAATGTTGGAAGGGCTTAATAAGGAGGAAACTGCACAAAAGTACGGCAATAAGCAGGTGCAGGAATGGCGGCGCTCTTTTGATATTGTACCTCCTGGTGGCGAGAGCCTGAAAGATACCTATGATAGGGTAATTCCCTATTTTGAAGAGGAAATAAAACCTGAACTGGTCGGAGATAGGAATGTATTGGTAGTGGCACATGGTAACAGTCTGCGGGCATTGATTATGTTTTTAGAAAAGCTATCTGTCTCCGAAATTTTGGAACGGGAAATTGCAACGGGTGCCCCGATCTGTTATGAAATCGGCAATGATGACTTTAGGAATGGAACCCGTTTTTTGCCTATGTTGATTTTTAATACAGCAGATCATGGGTAATACACTGTCCTGTAATTCGGAAGATATAGAAGAGTTGTTGGGGTTTCTTAGGTTCGAAAGCTTTCTTCCAAAACCGGGTACGGATGCGTTTCTACAGCTGAGGAATCTGATGGTGGGTTATTTTAACAATTTGGTCTGTCACAATAGGACGCTTCTGTATTCGACTTTGAATAGAATTGGCATTTCACAGCACGAAGTCCGTGCCTTGTTGGTACTGGGGAAAGAGAATATCAATATTGGCCGTATAATTGCCGATAAGATATTGGAAAAACAGCAGTATTATACCATGTGATAAAGTTGTACACTGCGCTATGTGATGGTTATGGAAGATAAAGAAGTCTTATTGAAGCTTGTCGATAAAATATGGTCTGCCCAGGAGAGGCCCGATGGGGCTTTAGACCCGAAATTTGAAGACTTGGTTTGTTATTTGGATGCATTGATACGGGATGATTTTAATAGGCTGCTCGCTATATTGTACCGTGTCGATGTAGCAGAAGAAAAAGTCAGGACACGCTTGGCTGAGGATAATGGAAACCATAGCGCAGGATATGTAATCGCTTGCCTCCTTGTCGAAAGAGAACTAGAGAAAATAGCTATTAGAGCAAGATATAAGCCCAAGGGAATTTAATAAAGATAGCCGTCCAGATAATGAGGTAGACGGCTATCTTTTATTATCGACTTATCCTATACGAAAACCCACCGGTGAATCGGATTTTTAAACGCTCCTTAAGTATACGGTTTTCTAGCTATTGACCAATAGGTGCAGGTACCTTAGGCGGTACTTTATGTAGTCTCCGGGCGTCTATTACCCTCGGGGATCTATTGCAGACTCTGATATTTTATAGTGCTTATAGTTAGTGTGTTGTCTTTTTTTTAAAAAAAGTATACTTTCTGACTAAGGTGATGTGCACTTTCTGTTATATGTATATAGATGGAAAGAATAGATCCAGAGTTACTGAAAAAATATGCGGAAGGCCGTGCTTCGGAAGAGGAGTGTGAAAAGGTTGAACATTGGCTAGAAGAGGAGGATAACTTCTTTGAGTCGCAGGCTAGTTTTACAGCACCCGAAGAGCGGGTACTGCGTGGTTCCCTGTCTGCAATGTGGCACAACTTTATACAGCAGACAGCCGAGGGAATGCGTTATCTCCGACTATGGTGGTGGAGCACGCGCTTGACCGGAGCGTTGTTGGTCTTGATACTGGGAGTGACGATATACCAGAGCCAATATAAGCCGCATAAAACGGAACTCGAGATTGAATTGCTGACGGTAGAGGTACCGAGCGGAAAGCGTGCTGAAATAAAACTGCCTGATAGTACCACAATCTATCTGGCTGGAGGTTCCAAATTGGTCTATCCCAAGACTTTTGTAAACGACGAAAGACGTATTTCGCTGGAATATGGCCATGCATTCCTTAAGGTAGCCAAAGACCCATCCAAACCTTTTATTCTCCAGAGCGATGGCGCGCAGGTCCGAGTGCTGGGGACTGCATTTGATGTGAGCAACCGCATTGGAGCAAAAGATATTGCCGTGGTGCTACAGGAGGGATCTGTCGCATTCTCCGACGCAAAAGGTCTGAACCAAGTGATGAAGCCCGGAGATAAACTGGTCTATCGCAAGGACGATGGACAGGTCAGTCACTACCAAGGTAGGGATGTATCCCGCTTGGATAGCTGGACGGTAGGGAAGTTGGACTTTCGCGCTGCACATCTAGAGGAGGTCTTGCTATTGCTCGGCGACCGATTTGGCAAAACATTCCAGTTTGAGCAGGGGCTGGCGACTATCCCTGTTACTGGTACATTCGATGATATGCCTCTGAGCCGTATTTTGTACCTGCTAAAGGAGAGTACGGGATTGGAATTCGTAGAAAACAATACTATAATTAGCATAAAACAATAATTAACTAGAGGAATCTGTCTGAAACGATGGGTTCCTATTTTTTTATACTTAAATCTAGAATTAATCTAAATAAATATATGAACACGAATTGGAGGAATAGGAAGCTAAAACTGAGCTTGTACGTTCTTTTGACAGGACTGCCCTTACTGGGGATAGCCCAGAGAGGGAGCGTTATTTTGCCCAAAGACAATCTTACTGTTCAACAGGTCCTAAATCGAATAACAGACCGCAACGCCGGGCTCAATTTTATATACAGCGACCTGGGCAAGGAACTGACTGTCCGGCTGAAGCATAAGGGTAGCCCGCAAGCACAACCCGTAAAGGAACTGCTGGATCTGATTGCCCAGCAGACCAAGCTACGGTTTACGGTCAATGGAAATGACATTATCGTACGTGTAGCGGCCGAAGGTCAGCAGGTGAATAATTTTGTCACCTTATCGGGTACCATCAAGCAAAAAGACACGGATATTTCGTTGGGCTATGCCAATGTCCTGTTGCAGTCTACGACTACGAAGGAGAGGAAATATACCACGGTGGCCGGGAGTGACGGGCGTTTTTACTTTCAATCCATACCCAAGGACGAGTATATATTGTCTGCCACGTTTGTCGGTTATAAAAGCTTGAACCAAAAGATAGGGCTCAAATCATCAAATATGACGACGCTACTGATGGAAACCGAACTCCAGCAGGTCAATGAGATCAGTGTGACCGCCACCGAGCAAAAAGGCATGACGACTTCTTCTGTCATTAAACGTGATGCTATCGATCATATGCAGGCGACGAGCCTGACGGACTTGATGTCTTTATTGCCAGGAGGGCGATCCTCACCACCAGCCTTAGCATCGCCCAATCTCTTGCGCATACGGGAGGCTTCTCCACCATCAGGTAAGGATTATGCGATATCTTCACTGGGGACATTATTTGTTATCGATGGTATTCCGATGAGTATGGATGCCAATAGGCAGTCTATAGATCAGACGTCTAACATGGTCTATGTCTCAAGCAAAGAGTATGCAGATTTTGGTATGGACATGCGCGGCATTACTACAGATAATATTGAAAGTATAGAGGTGATTCGTGGGATTCCCTCTGTACGTTACGGTGACTTGACAAGTGGGGTGGTCAAGATTGAGCGTTTACAGGAAGCCCAACCATGGATGGCACGCTTTAAACTTGACCAGTTTTCAAAAATGTTGACCTTATCAAAAGGTGTTGACCTGAAAAAAAACTGGCTACTCAACGCGGATATAAACTATCTAGATGGAAAACGAACGCCTATCAATCCTTTAGAAACGTACGATCGCTATACCGTTTCACTACGTACAGAAAAACGTTGGGGAGATAAAGCCATAAGACAGATTAAATGGAATACCTCAATAGATTATTCAGGTCAATTCGACGATTGGAAGATAGATCGCGAACAGATGCTTGACCAGGAGACGTATCGACTGACCTATAACTCTGGTAGGTTAGCGTCCAGACTATCCATGAAGCAGCCTAACCACCTTCTGCATACGCTGGAGTTCGATATAAATGCAAGCTACTCGATCGATAATATCTATCGCGAACGCTGGCCTTCTAATGATCAGGAAAGAGGAATTGTCCCGCTGTCCATGGAAGAAGGTGTTTCGGAAGCTATACTTTTACCTAAGTCGTACCTGGCCAAGATCGAAGTGGATGGCCGTCCATTCAATGGTTTTGCAACCTTGAGGGGGATGATGGATTTTAATACCCTCGGTTTACAACATAAAACGCAACTGGGACTGGAATGGCGAATGGACAAAAACTATGGTGCAGGACAGATATTTGATATCGCACGCCCTGTTAGTAATGGTTTCGGGTTACGACCTTACCGTTACGACCGTGTACCAGCTATGCAACAGGTTTCGTATTTTATTGAAGATCATATAAAATCACCAAAGTGGTATGGTAATCAATTGAATCTACAGCTAGGGATTCGTGGCGGCACCATGTTCAACCTGGACAAAGCATACGTGCTACAGGGAAAATTCTATGCGGATCCGCGGATAAATGCGCAATGGGAGCTGCCTGCAATCGATGTGTTTGACAAACCTTTACGGTTGACTTGGACTGGGGGGATTGGCTGGTTGACAAAAATGCCAACGATGAACATGCTCTATCCAGACATTGTTTATCAGGATTTTATAGAGTTTAAACACACAAATCTGAAACCAGAGCTAAGTTATTACCAACTGCGTACATATATCGAGGATAGAGTCAATTATGATCTGTCTTATACCCGGAACAAGAAAAAGGAACTGCGCTTGGATGCAGAATGGGCCGGTCATTATTTCTCTGTGACTTGGTTTGACGAAGTGTTGAACAACGGTTTTAGACCATTCTTGGAACCTAAGACTTATGCCTATAATTTTTATGGATTACTAAATCAACCACAGTATGCTAGCAAGCCAGATCTGAGTACAATGCCTTATACCGAGCGCAAAGTATTCCGAGGGAATACCTATCAGTCGAATGGAACCACGCTTACAAAGTCTGGCTTGGAGTTTACATTTACAACTCCAAGGTACCCGGGTATCAATACACGTTTTACGGTAACGGGAGCCTATTTTAAGAATAACTATCAGAATAGCCAGGCTATGTGGTTTTTGGGCAATGCACGGAATAATCCATCTATCGGTGATTTTGTGGTCTTTGATCATTATGCCGCTTTATATCCCGATTGGCGTGATGGCTATTATAGAAAACGCAAAAGTGCGAATGTAACGGCCGATACCTATATCAAGCGTTACGGCCTCACATTGTCGCTTACAGCTGAACTATACTTGCATGGTGAGAATTTGATATGGGAAAATAGACCTGGTTATCC
>JBEBQJ010000192.1:0-8601 GCA_040395455.1 Sphingobacterium yanglingense
ATCTTGATTGGAGTACGTCATGATGTCTTTTCCTTCAATCGCTTTGTCGGTACCCTGGATGCCTGCTTGAATAGCGATACTACGGGTTGTATCGGCATTGTCGCCTGTGATAACCTTTACCTTGATGCCTGCATCGTAGATTTGCTTGAAAACAGCATCTATTCCTGCCTTTGGTGGGTCATAGAATACAACTAGACCTAGAAACTCGAAATCAAATTCTTGTTGTGTACTTGGGAAATCATCGCCTATAAACGACGATTTTGCCACGGCTAAGATACGGTATCCTTGTTCACCCAGCTGAGCGATTAAACCTCTGATTTTCTCTTTTGCAGCTTGACTAAGGTTGGAAACCTGTAGGATAGCTTCTGGTGCTCCTTTCGCCGCGATTATCCGTTCTTTCCCCTCGTTTTCGAAGAGATGTGTCATCATGGGGGGCTTTCCTTCTAATGGATATTCGTGAAATAGTGTATAGGATTTTCGTAAGTCTTCTGCTTGAGTGTCTTGATAGACCTGATGCAGCGTCTTTTCCATGGGGTCAAATGGAATAGGTTCGCTGCTCCACATAGCATAGCTTATTAGTGTATTTAGAGATGCTGTGTTAAAGGTGTCTGCGTCGTAAGTATGGTCACTCTGAAAGTCATAGAGGTGTTTCAGTTGCATACTATTTTTAGTGATTGTCCCTGTTTTGTCCGAACAGATTACCGTTGTACTACCTAGGGTTTCTACGATTGAACTACGTTTGATAATTACGCCCTGTTGCATCAGTTTCCACGACCCCAAAGCCATAAATGTTGTAAAAGCAACAGGTATCTCCTCGGGAAGGATGGACATCGCTAGCGTGAGTCCATTTAACAAACTACTGACAATGTCGCGGCTCTGATAATAATTGAACAAACAAACGAGAATAAAGACTACTATGCCAACAACCGCCATAGTCTTGACAAAACTGGTTATCTGCAGTTGTAAGGGCGATACCTCTTCTTTTATAGTAGCTATAGATGAACCAATTTTGCCAATACGGGTTTCGGTTCCTATTTTATCAACTTCAAATACGGCTAGACCAGAGACGGTTATTGTACCGCTGTAAACTTGGTTGTTATCACTTTCAGCATTCTTAAAGACAGAGAGGCTCTCTCCAGTGAGGGAAGATTCGTTGACTGAAAAATCATTGCTATGTACGATTCTACCATCTGCATTGATTATTTTTCCTTCTTCGGTAATGCAGAGGTCGCCTACAGCTACTTCATGTGTTGGGATTTTTATAATGACACCATCTCGAATAACGGTGCTGAGCGGTTCATTGAGTTTTTCTAATTCTTCTAGTGCATTTTTACTACGATTGTCCTGATAGAAAGATATCGCTGAGACTAGAATAATAGCAGCTAACATAAAGGTGGCCTCACCATAATCGCCAACGATGAGGTAGATTATCGAGATAGCGAATAGCAAAATCAGCATGGGTTCTTTGAGGATATCAAAGAGCATTTCTAGCCATGTGCTTTTATGTGTACTGCCCATTTGATTGTATCCGAATTGCTTTCTTGAACGCGCGAGTTCATCTTCGTTCAAGCCCTTGAGATGTTCAGGTATATTGTAAGCCATAATTTATTAATCTATTGCTTTATCGGTGATAGATGTGCCTAATTGTATAATTAAAATTACACAAAATATAGGGTATTACTATGGGTACTTTGAATATACTTGACTACGATTTATTTCGGCATCGGCCTCGCGGTTCATTGCCTTCGTGTAAAACCATGTCGGAGTGTAGAAACTGTGCCGCTGCGGCTGAGTCTTTTACTTTGATAGCGCTACGGGATAGCATCTCTATTTCGAATTCCTTTAAAACAGTAGTTCGTAGGCCTTCTGTTCTCCAAGGAGCAAATGGACTCTCTTGGGCTATTGTCCGTGCCAAGGATAGTGCATCTAGTATGGCCTGATTGGCTCCTTGTCCTTTGAAAGGGCTCATCGGATGGGCAGCATCGCCCAATAGTGTTATGTTGCCTGCTGTGTCAAAATGTTGTGGAGTCAACAGCTCACGGTCATATACGGGATAACCAGACACCTTTTCTTCAGGCGTTGCGGCCATAAGCTGTGGAATGGGGGTATGCCACAGTGTGCGAAGGCATGCTTCTGTTTTTAAGGCCTGTTTGCCTTTGTTACTGAGCGTCTCGGCTTCGCTCTCTGAAATAGGAAAGCTAAGCTGCCACATTACGGAATCGGTAGTATAAGGCATGACGTAGAGTCTGTCATGGCCATTTGCTGTCTGAAATATCGTAGCTGAATCGAGCAAATCGCTTTCTAGGGAGTCAAGTTTGTCTAGGGGGCAGATACCAAGTATAACCATACAGCCCAAATAACGTAATGGTGTTATGTCGTCTCCGATAATCTGTTTGCGTACAGTGCTCCGGATACCATCCGCTCCTACTAATAGGTCTGCCTTTGTTTTCTCTAGCTGCCCATTTACTAAAAAAGACATTTCAATACTTCCGCTCCGGGATTTGTCGATGGCGGTCAATTGATGGCCCCATTTTACGCATCCGCTTCCTTCGAGCTGCTTTAAGATGGATAAGCGGAGGGATTGTCGCGCGATATGGATATTGGAACGCTTGGCTGAATTTCCTTCTGCTCTAGGGGTAGGTATGCCTCCTCCCCATTGACCTACCACTCTGCCGCTTGTGGTATGAACGAGGTGACGTATAGACACTACTCCTTCCTCGCCAAGGCTAACACCCAAGCCTCTTATGGCTTTGCTAGCTTGTTGTAACGTGAGTCCATACCCCTGAGAGCGGGTGTCGAAGTCTAGGTCTCGCTCATAGAGTGTAAAGGGAATCTTCCGATGCAGACAGGCGACGGCGAGAGCTGCTCCTCCTATGCCTCCGCCAATAATAGCAATATGGGGATAGTTTGTGGTGTCGGCTACAGGTATATTGGTCGTAGGAACTACTCCAGAGCCTTCACATTCTGCGCAGATATAGAGCTGGCCACGAGGACGCAACGGCGCTGTACCTATACCTCCGGATTTTTCAAAAATTTCAAGCTCATGCTGATATTGAAGACGTGTTTTTTTTGCAAGCTTGCGCCTCTTTTTACCACGGCCGTGACAATGTTCACAGGCAGTCCAATTCTTCTTTATCTGGACGGTGCTATCTTTCAATTCTTCCAATGCTATGAGGTTTACAAAATTAACAGAATCTACCTAAAGAACTAGGCTTTCATGATAAAAAAGGGATTCATTTTGTAACTTGTACCTCTGAAAGAAGGGGAATTTCGCTACTATTTAGAGCTATAGATGATTTAAGATGGAGCCTATCTTGTCTAGTTCTACAAATTGAATATGCTGGAACTGTTTCTCATGCAGCTCATGTGCCCAGGTGATGTGATATGGGATGTGTCCGGCAAACCCGCCCATTTCGAGAACAGGTAGGATGTCGGATTTGAGAGAGTTGCCCAACATTAGAAAGTTTTGAGGTGCACAATCGATACGTTGTAGCAGGTCTTCATAATCGGATGTCTGCTTGTCGCCCATTATTTCGATATGATGGAAATAGTTTTCCAAACCTGATTTTATCAGTTTTCGTTTCTGGTCGAGTAAGTCCCCCTTGGTGGCTGCAATAAGTCGGTACTTACCTTTTAGTTGAGCCAAAGTGTCCTCTACTCCGTCAAGGAGGATAATGGGTTTCTGTAAGAGTTCCTGTCCTATTGCTATTATTTTGTTGGTAAGATGGAGTGAAGCCTTTCCTTCCGTAATCCGGCTTGCGGTTTCAATCATGCATAGTACAAATCCTTTTACGCCATATCCATATAGATTTAGGTTTTTTATCTCGGTGTGGAGGAGTTCCGTAGAAATCTGTTCGTGGGTCAAATAGCTTTCTAACAGCATGCAGTATTCTTTTTCAGCCTCTTGAAAAAAAGGTTCATTTACCCAAAGTGTATCATCGGCATCGAAAGCGATTGTTTTAATGGAATTCTTCATATCTAAATCTTTCATACGTTGTGAAAATATTTGATTCGTATTTTTCTTCGTAATTTTGTGACTACGAAAATCGCTAAAGGCTAGAAACTAAAAAAGGACATTTGTCCTGATGGCACTATGTTAAGAATAAATCATTCTTTTTTAAACTATATTCAAGAACGATACGACGAGCAGGACCGTAAGGATAACATTATCGTAAAGCACTATAGTAAAGGTCAACGCTTGCTCTCCCAACATGAGAATGCGACGAAATTATTCTTTATACAGGATGGCATCGCAAAGTGTTTTTTTACAGAAGAGAACGATAAGGTCTATATACTTGAGTTCTCGGGACGAGGTGAGATTGTTGGTGAAATAGAATTGATTAAACAGATTCCTTGCTTGTGTACTGTAGAAGCGGTGACTGATGTTACAGTTTATGCCGTAACGCCAGATTATTTCGTTCAATTGTTGAAACAAGATGTTGTGTTAAACCACTATTTACTTGATGTTTTTGCCGGACGTATAGTAAATACGGCTAGTCGAGCATCGTATCAACAACTGTATACTATAGAACATAGCCTAAAGAAGCTTTTGGAACTTCGGTCTAAACAGGACGTAATGCTTTCAAAAGATGATATCGCTTCTTATCTAGGCGTGTCTACAAGAAGCTTAAATCGCGTACTGAAAGCGGAGAATTTAAGTCTATAGCTTAAGGTGCTCTATAAGTTCTCGTGCAGCAGCTCGCCCCGCTCTATTGGCGCCAATAGTAGAAGCTGAAGGACCGTAGCCAGTAAGGTGTATGCGGTGGTCGCTTGCTACCTGGGTAGCGAGTTGTCCCGACATGACAATGCCTCCCTCTTCATTCATTAAATTTAAAGGAGCGAGATGGTCGAGCGTGTGACGAAAGCCTGTATTCCAAAATACAATGTCTGCATCTAAGGAAGAACCATCTTCCCATCGTACCCCTGTTTCGGTATATTCTTTAAACATGGGTTTTCGCTCCAGTACGCCTTTTTCAAGCATCCATTCGATAGCCGGTGTTATTGGGAGACCAGTCACTGATACGACTGATTCGGGCGGTAAGCCGTCGCGTACACGTTGGTCTACCATGGCTACAGCTTCTCTTCCGAGTTCGGGATTGAATTCATAGTTCCGAAAATCTGGTGGACGGCGTGTTACCCATGTTGTTTTTGCAACTTTTGATATTTCACCGAGCAGCTGAACAGCCGATATCCCTCCTCCTACTACGATGACGTGTTTGCCGGCAAATTCGTCTGCATTTTTATAATCTCCAGTATGCAACTGTTTTCCCTTGAATTTTTCCCAGCCTGGATATTTGGGACAATACGGACTTTTCCAGGTTCCTGTTGCGTTTATTATGCCGTGAGCATTAAATTGAGTGCCATTTGTCCGTATCAAAAAACGACCGTTACGTTCGGTGACTTCCTCTACTTTAATAGGGCGAATTATAGGTAAATCAAAAAACTGTTCATACTTCTCGTAATATTGAGGTAGGGCAATGTTGGCCTGCAGTGTTTTGTCATTCGTATTAACGGCATCAGAAAAGCTCATTCCCGGCAGGTCATTTATACCATTTACATTCTGTAAAGTAAGCGTATCCCAGCGGTGCTGCCAAGCTCCTCCTGCTCCAAATTCATCATCCAAAACAATAAAGCCTGTGCCTGGAGTTAAACCTGCCTTTTTTAGGTAGTAAGCGACAGACAAACCTGCCTGACCTGCACCAATAACTACGATATCAACTTTGTAGAAAAGGGTCAAATTTGATTCTAGTACTTTAGTCTTGTCCATGTTTGCCTTCTTTAGTTTTTTCTTAATTCTCCCTATTATTATCGACCGGAGCTTGATATAGATGTCAAAATACAAAACAGAATGTATATTTACCAGTAAAAAAAGCAGGTCCTTGTCGGAGTAATGGCGTATTATAAAGTTTGCTTGCGAATCGTAAATGTACCTCTTCAAAACAGAGAATGGTTTTTACTTTTGTTGTTATAAATAACTTAAGAATGAAAATTAAAAATTTAGCTTTTATACTATTAACATTATTGATTGGTGCGTTTAGCTGTGCTACTCCTTATGCTCAACTCTTTGCATCGACACAGACTTCGATAGCCGATAGCTCATTTGTTGTGAAGCATCACTTTACGGAACGGTTGGCCTATTATATCTATACGAATGGAGATACCTCTGTTGTGCTGTACAGTAAGGATGGAAACGCGCCCGTGATGAGTTCACAATATAAAGAGGGGCTTGGTAAGGATTACCTTTCGTTCTTAAGTATGGACTATAAAGATAAGGGGGTAACCTATGAAGTGGATGGTCGCATGATGAATGGAAGTTACCTTTCTTTTAGCGGGTATAAGGAAAAGGATACCTCGCTGGATAAGCCAGACGACTACTATGAGCTGTCTGATATCCTATGGGAAGTAGGTGAATATAGGGATTGTAAAATGTATTACCATAAGGAAGAGAATAACACGCAAATGCGGATTTTTGCTTTTAACCGCGAAGATGGTGTAGATTATAATGAGGCTTGTAAAACCGTGCTGAAAATGTCTGGAGTTCCCTCGGTTCCTCTCGAATTGGGCTGGGTGGTTGTTACAGCAGATTTTTTTATAGACGAGGATACACAGTATGAATTGGTGGGCCAACTGGTTAAGGATAGTGTAGGCTTTGAAAAAACAATTACTATTAATACCCGCGACTTGGAATTGATGTTTAGCGATTCTGTAGAAGAAAGGATAGCGTTCAGTAATGCAATTCCTCACCCAAACTATTGTGAGGTTATTGGTTGGTCTCAAACACTGGACGAGAAGACTTCGGACTATGTGGTCGAATTTTTAGGGGATATGTGTATTTACTTTAATCTTTATGGTCGCTACGACCTGACGGAGTTTCAGGCTTATTTTTTGAGAGAGGCGCTATATCGAAAAAACCACTATGTAAAACACCAGATGCTAACGAGGAAACAAGCGGATTTGTTTTACAAAGAGCTGCTGGAGCACCAGTCTTCAAATCTTAAGGAGAATTTGATTGATTTTTAATTGAGCCGTACAAGGTCTATTTCTTTATAACACGAAACCTTCATCTTCTGGTGAAGGTTTTTTGTTTGAATCGAACCCCATTGTGTTCTCATCCCCTTATAACGCAAAAAAAACTCCATCTTTTGATGAAGTTTATTTTTGCGGAGAGAGTGGGATTGGTTTAGTCCCACAATGCCCCTGCGCAGAGGCTTAAACCTTCTTTGAATCGAACCCTATTAGGTTCTCATCCCCTTATAACGCAAAAAAAAACTCCATCTTTTGATGAAGTTTATTTTTGCGGAGAGAGTGGGATTCGAACCCACGATACGGTCATCCCGTATACAGACTTTCCAGGTCTGCTCTTTCAACCACTCAGACATCTCTCCCTAAGCGAGCACGAAGATACTATTTTATGTCAGTTTTAAAAAAGAAAAATGATTTATTTTAGTTGTTTTTCTGTAACATGCTCTAGCATAGAAATATTTACCAGAGAAATAATAGAAAACAAAAAAGGCCAACTAAATAAGTTGGCCTCTTTATATCGTAAACAATAATTACGCTTGTTCTTGCTGTAATCCTTGCTTGTAAATCGCTTTCTTAACTTGGATGCGACGTGATACAGATTTCTTCTCGAATGCTTGACGAGCACGAAGCTCACGTACTACACCCGTCTTCTCAAATTTCTTCTTGAAGCGTTTCAATGCTCTATCTAAAGATTCTCCCTCTTTAACATTAATAATAATCATAGTTCCTGTATACCTCCTTCCGTTTTCAAAATTCTTGTGGCTGCAAAGATAGATATTAAATATTAATAATCGAAAATAATATTACAGCAATTTCCAATCTTTTATAATTTTTTCTAAAGGGTTGTCTTTTGTACATAATGCAGTGTGTATACCTAAAGAAGCTGCTGTCTCTAAATGTTGTGGACTATCATCAACAAAAAGTGTATGCTCTGGAATAAGTCCATTCTCCTTTAGTACAACTTCAAATATTTCGGAGTCGGGCTTTCGCATTCCCATTAAATGGGAATAGTATGTCTTTTCAAAAAATACAGTATTATCCGCTACCCCATAACTATCTTGGATGTGTTGCATACAGTAAGCATAGTGTATGGCGTTGTTATTACTCAATAGAAATGTCCTAAACTTATTGTGCAACTCCATTAGCAAATCATGCTTTCCTGGAGGTACGCCAATCAACAGTGCATTCCAAGCAGTATCAATTGCAGTATCGGTCAAATCAAAATTACCTGTCAATTTACGGATGCCATCTCTAAAATCGTTGGGACTCGCCAATCCTTTGTCAAAATCGTCAAATAGTGCAATCTGACCATGATGAGCGAATATTTCGCCTGCTTTGGATATACCTAATTGAGTAAAAGCCTCTTGCGACTTCTTGAAGTCAATCATGAAAATTACATTGCCGTAATCCAAAATAATATTTTCAATTTTTTGCATATAAAATTTTGTTTTCTCGTTACAAATATCGATAATTGCATCACCAAAAGGGAACAACGTTACAATTTTGGTAAACAAAAAAGAGCTGCGCCTATAGCTCAGTCGGTTAGAGTAGAAGACTCATAATCTTTTGGTCCCTGGT
>JBEBQJ010000193.1:0-8497 GCA_040395455.1 Sphingobacterium yanglingense
ATCTATGATGCCGAATCCTTGAAGCCGAAAATAGTAACTTTAAGTAATTTTAAAAAGATGGTAGATGATAGAAATTAAAGATCTGCACAAGTCATATCAAATGGGGAAAAACTCCCTACATGTTCTTAAAGGTATTGATTTTACGGTTAAAGAGGGAGAGTTTGTATCTATTATGGGAAGCTCGGGCTCGGGTAAGTCTACGCTCTTGAATATTATTGGTATTCTTGACGAGGCCGATAGTGGTATCTATACGTTAGATGGTGTTCCTATTAAGAATCTTAATGAGACTATTGCTTCTCGTTATCGAAATAAGTTTTTAGGCTTTGTATTTCAATCGTTTAATCTTATCAATTATAAAAGCGCTTTGGACAATGTAGCACTACCTTTGTATTATCAGGGGGTGGGGCGGAAAGAACGCATGGAACGCTCTATGTATTATCTTGAGAAAGTCGGACTGGCGAATTGGGCTAAACATTTGCCCAGTGAAATGAGTGGGGGGCAAAAACAACGTGTGGCTATTGCTAGAGCTTTAGCCGCAGACCCCAAAGTATTACTTGCCGATGAGCCAACAGGAGCTTTGGATACCAAAACATCATATGAGGTAATGGAACTGATACAGCAAATCAATGATGAAGGAAAGACTGTTCTTATCGTAACACATGAGTCTGATATAGCAGAGATGACAAAGCGGATTGTGTTCCTTAAAGATGGGCAGATTGAGTCGGATAAACCCGTTAACCAAGTGAGAGCGTCACAATATGTTTAGCATAGAAAGATGGCAGGAGATATTTGAAGGATTGTTTAAGAACAAGCTTCGAACTGTTTTGACCGGAGTATCTGTGGCATCGGGAATTTTTATCTTGGTGATTCTCCTTGGTGCAGGTAATGGTATACAGAATGGTATTCAGAAGCAGTTTGAACAAGATGCTGTAAATCGTATTTCGGTTTGGCCCGGTATTACACAAAAGGAATATAATGGATTGGGAATTGGTCGGGAGATTCAACTTCATAATTCGGATTATACTACGGCCTTGGCACTCCTGTCCGATTATATTGAGTATAAATCTGCTGTTTACTCCGTGTGGAGTGGAAATATGGTGTTTAAAAAAGAAACTGGCACCTATAAGGTAGAAGGGGTACATCCGGATTATCAATTTATCGAAAATGCTTCTGTTGTGAAAGGAAGATTCCTTAATCAAGCAGATATCGTGAATTATGAAAAGCATGTTGTAATTGGGCAAAAGGTCGCTAACGATTTGTTTAAGGATGAAGAGGAACTATTAGGACAGGAGTTAAGTATTTCGGGTACAATTTATAAGGTGATTGGGGTTTTTACGGATCCTGGAGGTGAAAGAGAGGAAAGCCGGGTGTATATTCCTATTTCGACAGCCCAACGTGCTTATAGTGCCGGAGACAAGATTCGTAGCATTGTTTTTACGCTAAGAAAGAATGCTGATTTTGATAGAGCAGTTGCGGAGTCGCATGAATTTACACAAAAGTTGGAGACTTTTATTAGGGCGAGACATACTATCGCTCCAGATGATAAAGGGGCTTTGCATATTAATAATTCGTTGGATCAGACAAAGAATATTTACATAATAACGGGCGGTGTAAAGGCTTTCTTTTGGTTTGTAGGAATATGTACGATTATAGCTGGAGTGGTAGGAGTTGGGAACATCATGCTTATTATCGTAAAGGAACGAACAAAAGAAATTGGTATACGGAAAGCTTTAGGAGCGTCTCCCTTTTCTATTATTTCTATGATATTGCAAGAGGCGGTTTTTATTACGGTAGTAGCTGGTTTTTCGGGACTCGTTTTGGGATTGCTTGTGTGGGAGCTTGTAGGACCTTCTATTGAAACCGATTTTTTTACACGCCCTGAAGTTGATTTTAATGTTGCTGTTACTACATTGGTTATTTTGGTCGTAGCGGGGGCTTTTGCGGGTTTTGTACCTGCTTATAGAGCTGCTAAAATCAGACCGATTATCGCGCTAAGGGGAGATTGATATGTTTAATAGAGATAACTGGAGTGAAATAATCGCAGCTCTTTCTGCTAATCCGTTCAGGACGTTGATCACGGCTTTTGGTGTGTTCTGGGGTATATTTATTTTAATCATCCTGTTGTCCGCGAGTCAGGGCCTACAGAATGGTATTAAGAGACAGATGGGAGGGTTGTCCACGAATACGATGTTTATGTGGGCCAATTCGACATCGAAACCTTATAAGGGACTCCCTCAGGGTCGAAGTTTTAACTATAAAAATAGTGATGTAGAAGCTATCAAAGAGCGGATAGATGGTCTGCTATACGTGTCCCCAAGAAATCAGTTGGGTGGATTTGGGGGCAATAATAACGTAGTAAGAGGGACAAAAACGGGCGCGTACAATGTTTATGGTGATTATCCGGAGTTTATTTTGCAACAGCCAATGGATATTGTGAAGGGGCGCTTTGTCAACTATGGTGATATTGATAGCAGACGGAAAGTTGCAGTAATAGGGGAAGGGGTGATTCGGGAGCTGTATATGCCAGGAGAAGAGGTCTTAGGCTCGTATATAAAGATACAAGGGGTTAATTTTATGGTGGTTGGTGTCTACAAGAGTATTTCTAATCTGGGGGGAAATGCTGAGGAAAGCCAGAAGGAGATTTTTGTGCCGTTTACTACTTTTCAACAAGCATTTAATTATGGGGATGTGGTAGGCTGGATGGCGATAACGGCGGTAGAGGATATGCCGATAACAGATATTAAGCCAGGGATTTTTGATTTATTAAAGCATAGGCATAGTATTAACCCTGAGGATGATCGAGCAATTGGGTATTTTGATTTGTATCAGGAGTTTAAAAAGATCAATGGTTTGTTTGCAATTTTGACTGCGGTTTCTTATTTCGTTGGTATTTTTATCTTAGTCTCTGGGATTATAGGTATTGTTAATATTATGCTGATTATCGTAAAAGAGCGTACACAAGAAATGGGAATCCGTCGAGCTTTGGGTGCAACGCCGTGGGTAATCATAAAGCAGATACTGGCTGAATCTGTTGTTTTATCTCTTATTTCTGGGATGGCAGGGATTATTTTTGCTTCATTTGTGCTGGCTGTTGTTAATTGGGGATTGGAAAAAGCGCCTAATGCCAATGAGATTCCGATTGTAAACCCAAGTGTTAATTTGGGAGTTGTTGCTGTTGCTTTGATAATATTGGTTTTTGCAGGTCTTTTGGCAGGCTTAATTCCGGCAATTACAGCTGTAAAAGTGAAGCCAATTGATGCCTTACGGGTAGAGTAGGGCTAGGTGTGTTGTATATCGATTAAGATTTAAATATTGAACTTTAAACTAAAAATATAAGATGAAAAAAGGCTGTACGATTTCAATTTTAGTTTTTTTAGCCCTCGCTTTTGCAGGGGCTTTGGTTTGGCTATACCAAAAGAACAGGCAGCCAACCATTACGTACGAGACTGTACAAGCTGAGATTCGCTCTATTTCGAAGAGTACGGTGGCTACTGGAAATATTAATCCCAAGGAAGAAGTGTTGATTAAACCCAATATCTCTGGTATTATAGATAG
The DNA here is from genome assembly GCA_040395455.1 of Sphingobacterium yanglingense. Taxonomy (GTDB): domain Bacteria; phylum Bacteroidota; class Bacteroidia; order Sphingobacteriales; family Sphingobacteriaceae; genus Sphingobacterium; species Sphingobacterium yanglingense_A. The sequence continues at coordinate 3,556 of JBEBQJ010000193.1, forward strand.
GGTTTATGTTGAGGCTGGGGATTATATCAAATCGGGAGACCTGATTGCAGAGATTAAGGTGGTGCCGAATGTCTCTAGCCTGAACCAAGCGAACAATCAGATTGAATCGGCTAAAATAGATTTGGAGAACCAAAAACGGATATTTGATCGTCAAAAGATGCTTTTTGATAAAGGCGTAATTTCAGCAAATGATTTTGATGCTGCGCAAACTACCTATAGACAGGCGCAACAGACCTATAGTTCTACGGTACAGAATGCGGAGATTATCAGAACGGGGACAACAAGTGGGCTGGCGAATATGGCACAAACCCGGATTCGTTCGACGGTGTCGGGAATGGTGTTAGATGTGCCGGTAAAAAAAGGAAACCAGGTCATTGAGGCGAATAATTTTAACGAGGGGACGACGATTGCAAGCTTGGCGGATGTCAGTAATATGATTTTTGAGGGAAAGTTGGATGAATCGGAAGTAGGTAAGATCCGGTTGGGCCTTCCTTTAGAAATCACTGTTGGCGCAATTGAAAATAAAAAGTTTCATGCTGTTTTGGATTATATCGCACCTAAAGGAGTGAATGAAAATGGGGCGATGCAGTTTCCGATCAAAGGAAATCTCATCAATAAGGATACGACGTTTATTCGTTCGGGATTAAGTGCTAATGCTTCTATTGTTTTGGAAAATGCTGAAAATGTATTGGCGCTCAAAGAAGGGGTAGTCCAGTACGATGATAAAACAAAGAAATCTTTTGTTGAAGTCGAGGTGGCTCCGCAAAAGTTTGAGCGTAGAGATGTTGAACTGGGAGTGAGTGATGGGATTTATGTGGAAATAAAGAATGGGATTACTAAAGATAACAAGATTAAAATATGGAACCAAGTCAAGAAGTAATCCAAGCAGTTAACGGGATACCGTCATTTTATAGAATATTGGAAGCTCAATGGAGCTGACAAATAAAAGTTGTAACTAGCGTATACTGAAGAAAGAAACATGAATATTGTGTCAAAAATAATTGCTGTTGTTTGTCTTTTTGTGACAAACGAGGCTTTCTCCCAAAAGAAATGGACATTGGAGGAATGTGTAGCTTACGCTATCGATAATAACGTTTCTATTGGACAGGCTGAGCTGGATAATAAGCTAGCCGAGATAGATAAGAAGGACGCTTTTGGAAGTTTTTTGCCTAATGTAAATGCAAATGCTTCCCATTCTTGGAATAGGGGACTGAATACGAATATTACTACTGGTATCTTAGAAAATCAAACTACACAGTTTACTTCAATGGGGGCATCTCTAGGTATTGATCTTTTTAAGGGGATGCAGAATCAAAACCGCTTTAGAAAAGCTAAGCTTGCTCTGATTTCTTCTCAGTATCAGCATCTGAAAATGGAAGAGGATGTGGCATTGAATGTGGTTAATGCTTATTTGCAGGTTCTGTTCAACAAAGAGGCCGTGAAAGTTCAGAAACAACAGTTTGAAACGGATAGCCTGCAATTGGTGCGTTCTGAGGTTCTGGTTGATGCGGGTATGATTCCCAGAGGGGATTTGTTTGATATAAAAGCTACTATTGCGACAGATAAACAGCGGATTATCGAGGCTCAGTATGCTTTGTTGATATCTAAAATGAGTTTGGCACAACTGCTTCAGATAAAGGATTTCAAAGATTTTGATATTGCGGATGTGGCGTACGAATTTCAAGTGAATAATATTCTATTAGAGGGACCTGAATCCATTTTTGGAAAAGCTAAGAATGAACGTACAGAACTGAAAATTGCTGAAAATAGTGTAAAAATGGCTGAAAAGGAGATTGAAATAGCTAAAGGAGCTTATTTGCCAACACTGAGTGGTTTTTACGGTTTCAGTTCTCGTGTTTCTTACGCCAAGATTCCAGATGGACAAGGCGGACTTAAGAATCCTCCTCCTTTCTTTGAGCAGTTTAAGCTATATAAAGGGCATAATTTTGGGTTGCAGCTGAGTATCCCGATTTTTAACGGATTTTCGACTCGTAATAATGTTTCAAGGTCTAAAGTGAATTTAGATAAAAGTAAATTGGCTTTAGAGCAGACGGAACTTGATTTGGAACGAAATATATACACAGCATATTCGGATGCTAAAGGAGCCTTGGAAACTTATATGGCAACGAAGGAAATGTTGAAAGCACGGGAAGAAGCGTTTCGCTATACGAAAGAGCGTTATGAAAATGGAATGGCAACAGGGTTTGATTATAACCAGTCGCAAACGCTCTTGGTAAATATTCAATCCGATTTGTTAAGAACAAAATACGATTATCTGTTTCGCACGAAGATACTAGAGTTTTATTTTGGTATTCCGATTATTAAGAGGGAGGTTCTTGACGGACAGAAGGCAGATTAATTACCGTATGTTTTAATCGTTTGCAAGGTTAAAACATACGGTGAGGGGGTGAAGTGATTGGCACACCGATTAGCTTTCTAATTCGATGATTTCCTCCGCAATTTTCTCCCAATCATTTTGCAGTTGTTGGTATTCTGCTTTTGTCGAATTGTATTTACGGGTAGTGTCCTGTAATTTGGTCGCATCGGAATATATTTCCTCGTCAGCAAGTCGTATTTCTAATTCTTTAACATCTGCTTCCTTGAGCGCAATTTGTTGCTCTAATTGGGCCAATTCCTTATTCTTTTTCAGGATTAGCTTTTTATTGTCATCTGTAGGTGCTGCCTTCTTCTCTTTTTTAGGTTCTTCTTTTATGACCTTTTTCTCTACCACTGTCTTCTGAACACGTTTTGAATTCCAAACCTCATACTCTTCATAAGTGCCTGGATACTCTTTGATTTCTTTGTCTTCGATAAACCATATTTTATTGGCTATATTATCTAAGAAATAACGGTCGTGAGATACCACAATTACCGTACCTTCGTATTGTTGTAGCGCTTGGATCAGGATATTAACTGAAGCCATATCTAGGTGGTTCGTTGGCTCATCTAATACCAGGAAGTTGGCATCTGCAGTTAACGCTTTGGCTAATGCTACACGGGATTTTTCACCACCGGAGAGTACTTTGATTTTCTTGAAAGCATCATCTCCTGTGAATAAGAAACAGCCTAAAATAGAACGTAATTCTGTTTCTGTGTGTTTGGGTGCAAATGCCTGCATTTCGGCAATAATAGAATTTTCTAAGTGTAAAGCCTCCAACTGATGCTGTGCGAAGAATGTTTGCGAGACGTTGTGTCCCTGAGTGACTGTACCTTCAAAGTTTTTATCATCCTGTGCAACAATGCGTAACAGTGTCGACTTACCTTTACCATTGGCACCGATTAAAGCAATTTTATCCCCTTTTTCTATGATAGCCTCTGTGTTTCTAAGAATCTCGAGATTTGGATACGATTTAGAGATATTTTCCAAAGTCACGACATGACGTCCTGATGGCTTGGAAAATTTGAAGCTGAAATTAACTTCAGGATTATCATCATCTACATCATCTACACGCTCCATTCTATCGAGTGCTTTGATTCTCGACTGGGCCATTTTAGCTTTTGAAGCTTTCGCACGAAATCGCTCGATTAGACGTTCTTCCTGTTTAATCTTGGCTTGTTGATTCTTGAATTGTCCAGCTTGTATCTCATTACGCAGAGATTTCTCTTCTAGGTAATAGGAGTAGTTTCCAGCGTATAATGTTAGTTTTCCTTTTCTCGATTCTACCGTTTTTTTGATAATGCGATCTAAAAAATACCTATCATGGGAAACAATGACTATCGCGCCATCAAAAGCTTGTAAGTAGTTTTCCAACCATTTGATAGAAGGTAAATCCATGTGGTTGGTGGGCTCATCCAATAGCAAGATGTCTGGTGTCTGTAATAAGATACGTGCCAACATCACACGCATACGCCATCCTCCAGAGAAAGTTGCAAGTGGCCTTTTTTGTTCTTCTTCTGAAAAGCCTAGACCGGCTAATATCTCGTGCGCTCGAAATTCAATATTGTATCCGTCTAATGCTTCGAATTCCATTTGCTTATCGCTAAGCTTATTGAGGATGTCGTCAGAATAGTCAGTCTCTAGGCTTTTAAGTAAATTTTCAATTTCTAAATGCAATTGATTTTGGCGTTCGAAAGCCTCCATCGCTACATGCACGATGCTCTTGTCAGAATGGTAAGACAATAAATCTTGATTTAAGTAACCAATTTTTAAATCTTTCGCCATTGAAATGGAACCAGAGGTAGGTTTGTATTGACCGACAATAAGTCGTAATAATGTTGACTTTCCAGCGCCATTTGCACCGATTAGACCAACTTTGTCACCTGGTTTGATGTGCCAGTTTGCCTCGTCGTACAAGGCTCTAGAGCCTATTTCAAATGTTAAATTGTTTATTGATATCATTTCGTATGTGTACTATTTGACTTTTAAAAGCCATACGGAATATCCAGATTTTAGTATGCTCGTATTAGTGTAATGCGAGTAATAGATATTTCAATTGCAAAAGTAGTGATTATTTCTGCTTCTTTTCTACCTTTGTGCAGATATGCTATAAGCATACCAGCCTTTTATTGGCTATATTATTTGCTATATTTTATTTGCTATTATGTATAAATTGGTAAAGCCTTTTTTCTTCTCTATGAACCCTGAAAAGGCACATCATACCGTCACGGGGGGGCTCAAAACATTCTCAAAGATCTGGGGGGCAAAGGCCTTGCTCAAGTCTATTTATAGTGTGTCCGATCCACGTTTGGAACGAGAAGTTTTTGGACTTAAGTTTAAGAATCCAGTAGGACTTGCAGCTGGTTTTGATAAAAATGCAGAATACATTGAAGATATGGCCAGATTTGGATTTGGTTTTATCGAGATTGGTACGGTAACGCCTAGACCTCAGCCTGGGAACGATAAACCGCGTATGTTTCGCTTGGTGAACGATGCTGCCTTAATCAATCGGATGGGCTTTAACAACCAAGGGGCGGATGTGGCTGCGGGACGATTAAAGCATCT
>JBEBQJ010000194.1:0-8483 GCA_040395455.1 Sphingobacterium yanglingense
CGAAGCTGTCACGCCAGGATATCGCACAGACGGCCATCGCTACTCACCTGCCTCCTGTAGCTGAACATAACGCTACTGTGGAGTCGGCTCTCGAGGAACTGCAAGGCTGTCGCCCTACCTTCGCTCTCTTTGATAAGGGGCGCGACGGCAACGAGAAAAGCTGTGTATTTATTGAAAAGGGTAACTTCTACGGCATGGGTTACATCGATAACGGGTCTCAGCTCAGCGATATCCATGATGTACGCGACAACCTGACCCGCTATGCCGGGAACCACTATATGGCGCAGCTGATCATCAACTATGCGGAAAGGTATCCTAAGAAGGTGATGAAATTGGGATAGACGCTCTGTCTACAAATCTTATGGGCGGATGGGCTTTCTTTGAGGATTTCGGTACAGAAACTAGTTCTTTATATTGTATCAATGATACAATATAATTTACAAAGAAATTTGTAGTAAAGGAAACTTATCCCTACTTTTAAGTATCCTAACTTGGGTTATTCAGTTATTATAGATACTTAAAATTATGAATCTACTATTTATCGGCACACAAGAGTTGTTTATCCTATTGCCCCTAGTTTATGGCCTTTTCATTATAGCTATATTTTATGCATTGTACAAAGTACTATCTAGGTTATTAAACCGCTATTTGGTAGCCAAACGCGAACACACAACAGCCCTCCTCCTACAGAGCGATGCACTGAACGAAATAGCTTCAGCAATCCGAGAATCAAATGATAAGAACGGGACACCGCCAGAGATATTATAGGTAGAAAAGAAGATAGTCCTCCCTATATGAAGCTTATTTGTAAACTATTTATAATACTACCACTGCTGCTACAGCTCAGTGCAAATGCACAGAGTGGGGTGGGAAATATATACCAGCAAAAGAAGATAGATGTGAAGATAACAATAGACACAGCTATTGATATTCTTGGTCTGTATGTCCAAATAGATGACGGCACAAAGTTGCACCTACTAAGAGATAGTCTGGCCAAAAGGAGTTTCCGATTTACTAGCCCTTATTTTGCGTCCTATGCTTCCCTAAGCATAAGCACATCTCAAGGTCAGGATTTTGAATATTTCTTGGATGACCGTACCACTGATATAAATATTTTGTCAGAAATCGGCTCTACAAATGTCGTAAATGTATTATACAGTCCGAATGTAACTGATCTCATGGACAGTACACAGAATCCTTTAAGGAAAGTGTTCAGCGAGTTCAGAAAAAATGATAGTGATAACTTAGCTGTATTTGACCTATGGACCAGTCGCGCTAAAGAGCTTAAAAGTAATGATTCGTTACGAAATGTATATTCGACACTACTTAAGTCGTTTCACACAAGACTTTTTCATCTGTATGCACAATATCCGAGCGACTATTATACCTTTTACTGCTTCCGGATGGATGTTGATTTCTTAATCAATCAGTTAAAAGATGATAAAGACTATTTCAGTAAGATACTGGATTTTTACCATAGTACCTTCCCAGAAGAATTCAGGAACACATTGGAGGGAAAAAAACTGGAAACGGGTATCATAAGCAAAATAACATCAGCTAAGGACGGAGATTTGTTAGATATAGTCTTTATAGATATAGATGGAGTGGAACATAGATCTAAAGACTTTAAAAGCGAGTATATCTTGCTGGATTTTTGGGCGACTTGGTGTCCTCCCTGCATGGCGCAGATACCGCATATACGAGCATTGCAGGAAAGGTTTTCTAATGGAACACTTCAGGTTATCGGAATCAGCGCTGACCAGGATTCTTCTAAGATGAAAGATGCTATCGGCAAGCACCAAATGAAGTGGACACATATTTGGGACGAGAACCGACTTCTAGAAGCACAGCTAAATGTGCTTGCCTACCCTACCCTTATCTTGATCGATAGAAGTGGGAAAATCGTATATAGAAGAGCCGGAACTGGTGACGATGAAAAGCTGTTGAGGATCCTAGAAAAAAAATAAATTAAGCATAGACGATATGAAAAGACTAGCAATGACTGTATTCCTGCTTTCGCTGACAGCAGTGGTGTTTGGGCAGGGAATAACTAATACCACAACGCAGACCATCACCCAGACCAGAGTCGGTCTAGGATCGATAATCGCCAGTATAATCAGTATTGTTAAATAAACAATTATTAATTTTTTCCAATATCAAACCATGCCTTTAGATTTATCAGAAGTATTAGTAATTGGAGTATCTTCGCGAGCCTTATTTAACCTAGAGCGAGAAAATGAAATATTTAACACTGAAGGCATATTAGGCTACAGAAAATTCCAACAAGACAATGAGAACAACTCACTTGAGCCCGGCACTGCTTTCTATTTGGTTCAAAGCCTCTTGCACCTGAACACAAATGCAAAAAAGAGAATAGTTGAAGTGGTCGTGATGTCTCGAAATAGCCCTGAAACAGGGGTTCGAATTATGAACTCATTACGTGATCATAAACTTGACATCACAAGAATTGCATTAAGTGGTGGTGAACCTCTTGCTCCTTATATAGACGCTTTCGATATAGACCTTTTTTTAAGTAAGGACGAAAACGACGTTCAAAATGTTATCGATTCTAAATCATGCGCAGCAGCCTATATCTATGAACCTCCAAGTGAATTTGTACCGAACGATAATAGAGTTAAAATTGCCTTCGATGCGGATGCTGTTTTATTTTCTGACGATTCTGAACATAGATACAAAACAGAAGGAATAGAAGCTTTCCATAAGCATGAATCCGATAACGAAGACGTCCCCTTACAGGAAGGTCCATTTGCTAATTTATTAATCAAGCTTTCTAAAATACAGGAGCAATTACCTGAATCTATTGAATTATCATCTTTACGTTTGGCAATAGTAACTGCTAGAAGTGCTCCGTCTCATATGCGTGTTATAAAGACTCTTCGCAAATGGGGGGTATATGTTGATGAAGCTTATTTTTTAGGTGGACTATCCAAAGATAAAGTGTTAAAAGCATTCGGAGCACACATCTTCTTTGATGACCAAGATGTTCACCTAAAAGAGTCTTCAAAAGTGGTGCCTTCGGGAAGGGTACCTTATGCGAAAAACTCCCCTTTGTTAACTTTAGACAACTCTACTTTTAAATTGATCCCTGCCCAGTCAAGCCAGCTTTCTCAGGTAAAAGAATAGAAATGTGTACTATTAAAATTATTTTTAGCACCAAAAAGCTCAAAAATATTGGTAGTTTTGTTAGCAATGACTAGAGATATCTTAAATACGATTTTGATTTAAACAGCGATGGCAGGTAAAATAATTACAATAGAAGGATTGGATGGCTCTGGTAAGTCAACTCAAATCGATTTATTAATCGCAAAGTTGAATGAATTGGGAGTAAAACACAAATTCATACATTTCCCAATGTTGAATAAAGGGGAGTATGGAAAACTAATAGCTGAGTATCTCCGTGGTGAACTGGGATCGTTAGAGCATGTACATCCTAAATTAGTAGCCCTTCTATTTGCTGAAGATAGAAATGAGCATAAACCTATGCTTAATGATTGGCTTAATGATGGGTATTTAATTATTATGGATAGATATGTGAATTCGAACATCGCCTTTCAATGTGCTAAAACGTCCGAACGTATGGATAAAATAGAATTGAAAAAGTGGATACTTGATTTTGAATTTAACCACAACAATCTGCCAAATCCAGATCTCTCATTCTTCCTAAATGTACCTTTCAGCCATATCGAAAACTCATTAAACTCGACAAGAACTGGTGCTGATAGAGATTACCTAAACGGTAAAAGAGACATTCATGAAGATTCATTAGAACTACAGCGAAATGTATATAATGAATATCTGGAGCTATTGGAGGAGCAACCAAATTTTCATGACATCGAATGCTTTGGTAGTGACGAAAATTGGCTGTCGAGAAATGAGATTCATGAAACAATATTTGAAAAAATACAACTGCTGGATAACACAATTTTTAACGATAGGATATTGGTAAAATAAACTCAGAAAGCATTTGCTCTATGGATATTCAAAGCTACATCTTACAACAGTTTGAACAAAATATTGAACGTGAAGGGGCCTTTTGGAGAATAGCCAGACTCGATACATTTGTGGATTTATTAATGCTTCAAGCTGGCAAAGCATCTAAAAAAGGTATAGATGACAGGCTAGCGATGGAAGTAGTATTGATTGCCATAAAAGCGCTCGTAAATGGTAAGCTGGGTGCTAAGGATTATACTACGGAGTACAAGCAATTGAATAAAGAGCTATTTGAGGAGCTGGAAGTGGTCCGTGCCGAAGTGAAGCATATTGTAGCTGATGCATTGTCAAAATCGGGAGCGAGCACAGGTGCCCTGCCCCTATCTGACGACCTGAATTATTTCAAAGTGCTGAATAACCTTGAAATAGAAAACTACTCACTAGACATATTTGAGAATATACTGGTTACTTTTCTCGGATATATAAAATCGAAAAAATGAAACTGTAACATAAACTGTGTCAGCAAAATAACTCAATAAGGTTTTTATACTTAATTATTCAAACGACACAGTTTATTTTACACTCCCCTAATAACAGTTGTGTTAGCCCCCCCTTTTATGGAAGAGCTCTAGTTAAGCTAGCCCTATACTGGTTACCTATAAAAGAAAATCCTTTACCAAGACTCCAATAAGCAGAATCTATAGTGCTGTTGACCTGCTTAGCAATCGATGTACGTGCACTACGTATTTCTGCGACATGCTGTCGCAGTATTTCATTATAGTCTGAATTGTGGAATTTTGTTACTTCGCTCATAAAACTGTATACTTTTTCTAACTAGTAAGGAATGTACTTTTATCGAATAAATAATAAATCAATAGTTACTAGCAACTTATCTCCGATAACATAGTGGCTCATAGTTATAAAATAAACCGATGGCAAAAAGCCAAACTTCTATAAAGGTAGACATTATATTCTCGCCCAATGAGTTGACGGGGCGAGATATTGCTACAGATTTTTAAATCTGTACTATAAAAAGTGTAAATTGAAACAATGCACCGCTACGATGATGATAATGACCGAATAGCAGTTCCTCGATTTGAGGAATCTGCTGGCTTCTATACCACGAGGCAGCGTAGCTATACGATGTCTCGCATCAAGGGCAAGAACTCTAAGCCGGAGCTGATCCTACGCAAGGCACTATGGTCTAAAAACATCCGCTTCCGCCTGCACGACAAGTTGCTCCCCGGTAGACCGGATATCGTGATCAAGAAATATAAACTGGCGATATTTGTAGATGGGGAGTTCTGGCATGGTTTCGACTGGAAGACGAACCGTGAACGTATCAAATCTAACCGCCTATTCTGGATACCAAAAATAGAGCGCAATATGCAGAAAGATGAACGTGTAAATCGTGCGCTACGGGATATGGGCTATACGGTATTCCGATTCTGGTCGCAGGATGTGCTGAAGAATCTCCCTACGGTGCTGAATCAGATTGAGCTGTTCTTGGAAACGCGGAGACTGTATCGTTAGGATTTCTATGTATGGCATGAACATACTATCACTGAAGGCTATCTCCTACTGCCTGAGCAGGAAGCCAGACCATGTCTATGCCGTGTAAACCTCTACGCTACAAGGAGATTTTTGTGAACCGACCCTATTTAATCAATAAGTTTGCCCTGCCATCACTTTATCTCCTTTGCGGTAAAAAGAAGATATATTCGCCGCAAGATTGTAATGCTATATGGTATCTATATAGGAAATGACGTTATATCAGTATTCCTAATTTAGGTTAATAATTGGTTAACAATTCCCTGTCTCATAATTTTTAGTATTAATAGGTCCGAGAGTATGTCCGAACAGCAGGAGCACTTGATTTACTTTAGTTAAGCTCAAGTTGTCCTTTCCCTGCTCGATCTTACGAATAACGGTCAATGCCACTCCTGCATTTTCGGCAAGATCTTCTTGTGTTAAACATAATTGCTTTCTTTTCGACTTTACAAAGTCTGCTATTAAATTCATCTTCATATAATTATTTATACTTGTTTGTTCCCATCTTATAAAATGACCTCGTTACACTCGGTTTACATTTTATGGTATTATCTTTCCCGATCCATCGAAATGGAATATCTTCCCTATTTGCATTTGTGCAGCGTATAACTAAATTGTTTTTTCGCATCTATATGCATTTACATATAAAAGCAACAAAAAAAACTAATTTATATGCAATTGCATATAAATTGTAATAATAACTGCTTGTGAAATACAAAAGTTTTCAGTCCTAAATCCCCCATCTATCTTATTATAACAATTGCCAGGGAGTTTTCTGTATGCTGTCCCTTCTTAAGGGAAAGAGTCTGTAACCTACTATTGGAATAATGCTAGAGGTCTTCTGCTTTGCCTGTCACAAACCGTATGTATAGGATAGGATCCTAAAAAAAGAGAGTCAATTAGACTACTCATTTTATACTTCATAGGGGGCTTTCTGACCGATGTGCCGGTCTCTGATACGGAAAATAGTGTAATAGGCTGTGGTAATTTAACTCCGAAAGAGGGTATGAAATTAATAAATGCTTAGTTTCTATGTTTTGACATTTTGATATCTGTACGCGGTTTCCTCCTTATTGGCTCAATGATCACTTCGCCCATTTCACAGAACTGCTCTTCGAGCTTTATCTTGATATTTTCATTCTTGGAAAGGTCGTGCTTGATGCTTTGGGTTTCAAATCCAATGAAATGTACCGATAATGGTAATGAATTTAAATTTTGATGGTTTAAGAATTTGAAAGTAAATCGTCCTTGCTGATCTGTCTTGAAGGACTGATAAGTAAATGGATTTCTAATCACAACGTTAGCCAATGGCTTGTTTGATTGGTCGGTCACTATTCCCTGGATAGTAATGCTATCCTTTACCCCCATTTGATGCTGTAGGTGGATGCTTGTAGTATCTCTAATATGGCTTTGGGCTACTGCGGATTGAGTAAACAATAATCCGGAGAGCGCTAGTCCAAAACCAAATTTGGATAGCTTTTGCGTATGCGAAAACTGCACTCTATAATCGGGAGCGGATTGTGTGCTTGATAGACGCCCGCATACTTTGTCCGTCGAACGTTGTACATAGCTGATAATATCTTCGGTCTTCCAATCTGTGAAATCGATTACTTCGAGATTGCACGTCGAGCAGAACCTGCCGTCAATGGTGGGTGACATGTTGTCCCAAGATTGACTACATTTTTTCGGAATTTTAATAGACATGATTCGTATATATGATTTATAATGCCGACTTCTTATATCTGAATTTACAATTGTAATTTATAAAAATTACACGTATTGATCAATAGCCAGTAAATAGACACTTACAATATACTACATTTTGCTTCTTTTTGAACAAGGATGTCAATGTTAAATTTTTGTTATGATGGCAGTATTTTATACTATCGGCATAGGAATTGACGTTATATCAGTATTCATAATTTAGGTTAATAATTGGTTAGTTAGAACACCCTGAAGCTCCCCGCTCCAGGGTGTTTTTTTAAAGATATTAGACATCAAAATCTATAAAAACAGGGAAACTCGATGATCTACCCAGTTTTTGTATGCTGGAAAGGATAAAAGATGAAAGTGATTTGTCGGTATTGAAAACAAGTTTGAACCCGCTATCAGAATACGAATATGGACTTGATAAGAAGCAATTACCATCCGTAGAAAATTGGAATATCAAATGAACTTGCATGAAAATAAAGAACTGTTTCAAGATGCCGTTGTTGCTTCATCACAGCAATTGGGCATAAAGGAAATCTATATCGAAAAAGATTATTGGGTAACATCATGGGGAAAATGAAAATAATCAAGTTAATAGTGTATGTATATTTACTTTTATTATATTCATCGGCATTTGGACAATCAAAAATGAGAAGTATTAATGAACTGATTAACACCGAAGATCCTGCTTGGCCACTGGTACAAGAGTGGATTCTCAGTGCCAAAAACAAGATTGAGGTATTGCCTGTGGATAATAAGCTAGCGCAGGATGCATTATTTAAAACGCAGGTGACAACACGCTCTCCAATGGGAGCAATTGTATATATGACGGGGGGCATTCTGATAGACGAGGGTTGGATACGAATATTGGGATCTGGAAGCGAAAGGCTCAATAGATCATTGCCGGATTGGAATAAAGGAAAGACATTTGATGATTTTGGAAACCCATGTCCTTACCTATTAATTGCTGATGATGCGGTTGGCGGATTTTACGTGCTGAATGGTGGTGGACTGGGAGAAGATTTGGGAATGGTATATTACTGGGCACCAGACAACCTAGAGTTTGAACCATTAGATCTTACTTATACAGACTTTCTGAGCTTTTGCCTCAACCATGATCTTAATGATTTTTATAAAGAACTCCGGTGGAGGAATTGGGAAAAAGATGTCAAAAATCTTAACGCGGATAGTATGTATAGCTTCTACCCGTTCTTGTGGTCAAAAGAGGGAAAGGATATCAATAAGTCCGAAAAAGCGATTGTGTCTGCTGA
>JBEBQJ010000195.1:0-8393 GCA_040395455.1 Sphingobacterium yanglingense
CCAGTTATGGGGAGAGGCATATTTTGAAATAGAAAAAGATACCCACAAACCTTTCTATGTAGTCAGCAAAGGACAACGAATCAAAGTGCTTGGCACCCATTTTAATGTCAAAAGCTATGACGACGAACCCAGTGCTAAAACGACCTTGTTAGAAGGATCTGTAGAGATTTCCTACGCCGACCATACCAGTCAGCGTATATTGAAACCAGGTCAACAAGCCATCGTGGCCAATGGACAATGTGCCATCCAGCAGGTAGATACAGATCAGGCCGTAGACTGGAAAAATGGAGACTTTATATTCCGCGAAGAGAGTCTTGCATTAATCATGAAACGAGTTTCTAGATGGTATGGTGTCGAAGTTGCCTACGCTCCCTCCATCGACAAGCAACAGACATTCAGTGGACAAGTGTCACGTTCCAAAAACCTTTCCGAAGTCATTTCCTGTTTAGAATCGACAGGAGAACTTCGATTTACAACAAAAGATAACAAAATAATAATAACCCCAACTAACCAAAACTAATTAAAAAAACATGAAAGCAACTTAGGCCCTAATTAGAAACAAAAATGCCGGAAGCATTGGCGTGCCCCCGGCGCAGTCTAAAACATCATTAAGTCCCCTTACGGGCATTGTACCATCAATTTAACTAATGATTTGGCAACTTTCTATTCTTGGCGGAATAGGTCATTGCCATTTTAAACACTAATCAAATGTATGAATTTTTACTTTAAATCTTTATGTCGTCCACCGGTCGCCATTCCTAACTTACTTATCGTAATGAAGCTTACTGTAATCCTCGTAATTATCAGTGTATTTCATGTGACAGCGAGCACCTATGCCCAACGTCTCACCATCAAGAAAAAAAATGCTCCCTTGGTCACGATATTCAAAGATATTCGCAAACAAGCTGGTTATGATTTTTTATATAGCGACAAGCTCATTAAACAGGCCCGTCCAGTTGACGTAGACATCTACAATGGTCAATTGGAAAACGTTTTAAAGGTAATCTTTGAAAACCAACCCTTCGATTACCATCTTCAGGGTACGACTATCGTATTGAAGGCACGTCCCAACGTGGGTAAACCTGCTACAGCTGTCCTCACCTCACAACAGCTTCGTGCCCAAGGTACCGTTACGGACCAGTCGAGCCTACCTTTGTCGGGTGTTACTGTCTCGGCTGTAAAGAGCGGAGTCCATTCTATTACAGATGCACAAGGTCGATTTTCCATCAACCTGATCCAAGCAGGCGACTCCTTAAGATTTACCTCTGTAGGCTACAAGACCAGCGTCATCTTCGTTAAAGACCAAAAACAACTTCGGGTCAAGCTTGAAGCCACAGACACGCAGATGCAGGATGTGGTCGTAACAGGGTATAGCAGGGTCAAGAGAGAAAGCTATACTGGCGCCGCCAAGACCATCACCCGCCAAGAATTAGAAAAATTCAATAACAACAACATATTCTCTATCATCCAATCCTTAGATCCGGCATTTAAAATGGATGAAAATGTGCTCAACGGTTCCAATCCTAATGCCTTACCCCAGATCAACATCCGAGGGCTGGGTAGCGTGGGCGCCTACGCCGTAAATGCTCCCCTCATTATCATGGATGGATTCGAGGTTTCTATTTCGACACTATATGACTTGGATGTCAACAGGATCGAGTCAATCTCTATCCTCAAAGATGCAAGCTCTACCAGTATGTACGGTTCCCGAGGAAGTAATGGTGTAATCACCATCGAGACCCGGCTACCCAAGATGGGCAAGTTTACGATTACTTACGACGCCAAACCTTCGATTACCATGGTCGATCTATCCGACTACAACATGATGAATGCACAAGAAAAATTGGCGTATGAAAAGGTATCTGGTATCTACACCGCTACCGGAACTACAGATTTTACGCATATTGAGCAAGAGTTCTACGATAATCTTTATGCCTCTCGTTTACAGAACGTACTCTCAGGCGTGGACACCTATTGGTTAAAACAACCCGTTCACTCGACATTCTCCATCAATCATAGCCTGCGCATGGAAGGGGGCGCCAATGATGTCCGCTATAGTCTAGAAGGAAACTACAACGATTTTAAAGGAGTCATGAAAGAGTCCGGGCGAATCCGTGGTGGTGCTGCCTTCAATCTGAACTACCGATTGAAAGACAAAATCACATTTAGCAATGTCGCATCCTATCAGTATACCAAAGAGTACAACAGTCCATACGGTGCATTCAGTCAATACGTCGATGCCAACCCCTATGAGCGTATCTACGACGACCAGGGAAAATATATTATCCGCTACGGTGAACTAGGTCAATTCTACGAATTTGGACCAAGCACCTACAATCCGCTCTACAATACCACACTAGGCTTTAGAGACGATGCCAGGACCCACTTTATCTCCAACAACATGTTGGTCGACTGGTTTATTAGCAACTCTTTCAGAATTCGTGCCCGGGGTTTGATTTCTAGAGCTATCACCAGCTCCGACAAATATACCTCTCCTTTCCATACGTCGTTCTTTGAAAAAGACAAGCAGATCGAAAAAGGAAGCTACGCCATAGCCAATGGCAATTCGACCCAGTACAACGGAAATATACAACTTGAATACTCTAAAAACATAGACAAGCACCAGATTATGACAACCCTCCTCGGAGAGATACGGTCAGAAAACCGTGACCTGTTGTCCCATCTGATTACCGGGTATACCGACGACCGTTTTATATCACCCTCCATTGGTCTCACCTATGCATTAAACTCGCTTCCCGAAACAGAATCGCTTCCTAAACGCGCCATCGGTGTCTTGGGCAACCTGTTTTACACCTACGATGGTCGCTATGTCCTGAGCGGATCCCTTCGTTCGGACGGATCTTCACTTTACGGTAAGGCAAACAGGTTTGGTACCTTTTGGAGCACAGGTCTAGCATACAATGTCCATAACGAGAAATGGTTCCACAACAATGTGGTCAACAAATTTCGCCTACGTGGTAATATAGGAACCAATGGAAGCGAGAACTTCAACGGAGATATGATCAATACAGGCTACAAATTTGTATCCGGCCATTATTACTACAAACAGTATGCAGCCCAATACAATAACCAGGGAAACCCTAATGTATCGTGGCCAGTGGTCAAACAACTTAGCTTGGGTACAGAAATATCCCTATTCCGGGATTTGGTCAGTCTAGACCTTTCCGTCTACGACAAACGAACCAGCAACATGATCTCCCACATCAGCGTAGCGCCTTCGTTTGGATTCTTTAAAAACAGTTACGTGCAGAACCTTGGTGAAGTCAGTAACAAAGGTTTCGAGATCAACACCAATTTTAGAGTATGGGAAGACACTCAAAAAGACCTTTCTTGGTACCTCACCATTGGGGCTGTCCAAAATAGAAGTAAGCTCTTGAAAATATCGAACGAGCTAAGCTCGCTCAACGAATCCCTAGAAGTCAAGACCAAGGACGATAAAATCATAAAACCTAGCGCCTACTTCGAACAAGGACAGTCCTTGACTATTATTCGTGGTATGCGTTCTCTAGGTATCGACCCTGCCAGTGGCCGCGAGATGTATCTTACTCCAGATGGAGAGGTAACCTACACCTGGGATGCGAAAAACCGTCAAGTGATTGGAGACCTTGAGGTCAATCTCTTTGGTAATATCAGCACCGCATTCAATTACAAACGCTTATCTGTACAAATTTTCGGCAATTACTCCCTAGGAGGCGATATCTACAACCAAACGCTCATGGACAAGATTGAAAACAACTCTCCTTTTGTCAATGCTGACAAACGCGTATTGGAAGAGCGCTGGAAGCAACCTGGAGACCATGCAAAGTACAAATCTATTGCAGACAAGACTACAACAGAGGTATCCAGTCGATTTGTACAAAAAGAGAATTTCTTCCATTTGTCAAGTATTAATATCAATTATGATTTCCCAGCCGCATTGGTGCACAAATACAACTTACAGCGTATGCGGGTCAATTTTTCAACAAATGATATGTTCAGGTTCAGTACAGTACGCATGGAGAGGGGGATCGATTATCCTTATGCCCGTACGTACAATTTTGGTGTCATGGTACAGTTTTAAACGATGAAAAAGATTTTAACACTATTAATATTTTCGCTGGCTTTAGTAAGCTGCGAAAAATTTCTGGATATCAACCCTAATGATAGGGCTTACCAGAACGACCTCCTGAAAGACAGAAAAGGATTCGAAATCGCCATGGCTGGTGTCTATAGCGAATTAATATCCAACAGTCTTTTTGGAAAAGAGATGAGATATGGCTTTTTGGAGACTTTGGTAGGCAGCTACACCTCTCCCAGCGGCACTTCACATCCCTATTATTACGCTTATCGCCACGACTATATGCACAAGACTACCCGTACCACCATCGATGCGATGTGGAACCAGATGTACCGTAGCGTCAACGAGCTCAATATTGTACTACAGGATATCGATGTTATTAAGGACGACCCTTACTATCCGATTATAAAAGGAGAAGCCTTAGGACTTCGTGCTTTTTGTCATTTTGAACTGCTAAAACTATTCGGTCCTGTCATCAAGCAAGAGGGATTACAGGCTAACGCCATCCCTTACCGTGATCAATTGAGTTATACAGCTACTAAATTTTCTACAGCAGAGGAGGTAATCTCGGCCATCAACAAAGATCTCGAGGCTGCCAAAAATCTACTTACGGCTGATCCTATCCGTACCTCAGGACCTATAGCAGATCTCAACAGCTTTGATTACGAGCAGTATAATAGCCTCATCGACCGAAGAGTGACCCGTATGAATTATTACACCATTGTAGGTTTACAGTCTCTTGTTGCCCAATGGGCAGGCAGGTTGGATATAGCCGCGGCATTTGCCGAAGAAGCTATCAACGAACTTCAGGACAAACAGTTTATCCGAATGATGAGACCAAGCGAGCTCAACGTCCTTTTTGGAAAATGGTTTACCGTCGAGAACATATTCTGTCTGATCGACCAAGACCTCAAAAAGAAAGAAAACCTCGTACACCCGATCATGGGCAATACAAATTCAAGCAATACCTCTCCCATTATGTATGCCAACTACAAATGGCTCGGGACAAACCTGTACCTGACCTCCAGCCATGGTACGTCGAGTGACATCCGTTACAAACTCGGGTATTGGTTTGAACAGGAAGACAAAATCTCCTCCAAGCCTTATAAAGTAGTTCGATACCATTCGGCAGAGACCTACACGATCAACTCGAATCCGGAGGTCTTTGAAATAAAAATCGTCACCTTACACCGACTACTTATGGTTGCAGCGGAGCACTACGCCTCTACCAATCCTCAAAAAGCAATCGATTACCTCAACAAGGCTCGTAACGCACGCGACATCATTACGCCTATCCCGTACGGATTAGCCGAATCGGTCATCAAAGACTATGTTTTTGACGAAGTACGAAAAGAAAATATCGGAGAAGGTATTTTGTTTTCCGAGTACAAGCGCCTATACCGACCGATCCAACGCTCGACCAATGTCGCTGCTACACTAGAGCGGTTCAAACTGCCTATCCCAACAGCCGAAGCCACCTATAATCCGTAATAATCATGAAAGACATAAAAATCATACTATTTACCCTATTGGTCAGCTCCTTCTTCTCTTCGTGCAAAGAGAATGAAGACATTCTGGCTTATGATCAGAATCAGTCCTATGTCTATTTCGGTATTCCGAATCCAGATACCAAAGCGACTGAAAAATATACGGACAGTATCTATTATAGCTTCGCTACCGATGAAGAGATTGGCCTACAGCATAAAAAAATTGCTATTCCAGTCCGTATAGCTGGCAATGTTTCTTCTACCGACAGAACATACGGTTTTGAAATTTCTTCCAGCTCCGAGATCAACAAAGATCTGGTGAGCTTCTCTGAGCCGATAGTCAAAGCAGGCCAATTGGTAGATACCCTCTACATCAATCTACAGCGCGGTGAAGAATTGGCCACCAAGGAGATGACACTCTTACTGGACCTCTCTCCTACGGCAGACTTCAAGGTAGGCCACCAACACAATGGCAAAATAAAAATTATCTTTTCTGATATACTGACAGAACCCAGCTGGTGGAAAACCTGGCAAAGCTATTTCGGACCTTTCCATAAAGAAGTCTTCCAACAGTGGATGCAGATTTATTATTTAGGTGCCGATCCTACACCAGAGGTAGTCGATAATATACCTCCGCCCTACTATTACTGGAACCGAATGCCCAAATCAGTAGTTCCTTCCAGCAATCCGGCCACTTTTGTATTTATCGACCATCTAAGACAGTACTTTCAAGCCAATGTGGTATATCCCAATGGGGACAGCACACAACCAAGAATCCTATTACCTTAAATCGTTATGAAATCACTATTAAAACTCTGCTATATCAGTTGCCTTATGTTGCTATTGGGCTGTTCTAAGGACATCGGCAACTACGAGTACAAGGACGTAAACGCTATTAAAATCGGTGGACTGAAGGAAGGGAATCATACCACTGCGCGGATTTACCCAATCCCTTTCGGGGAAGAATTAAAACTATCGCCTACCTATGAGGGGACCTTAAGTGGCGACAACCTGTCCGACCTTGACTTTGAATGGACCGTAGATGGGCAGGTCGTCTCCAATGACAAGGAATTAGTCTATTTGGCCAATAAGCTTTATGGTAGATTAAAAGCCGAACTTAAAGTCAAAGACAACAGTACCTCTATCACGACATCATATCATTTTTTCATCGATGTCATCAATAGATTCAAATCAGGTTACTATATTCTCTCAGAGAAAGCAAACGAAGATGCTACACTGTACTGTATATCGAATATCGTCTCTCCCCTCCGTGTGGAGAATGTCGATATCCCGATACTGCAAGGAATGGGTAAAAAACCAATTATGCTGAACGGTAAACACAAATACGGTTCCAGCGCATCCGATTTCTGGAACTACCTCACCTTAGTGGTCCAAGATGCTACTTACCCCGTATCCTTGATCGATTCCCGGGAATTCATGCCCTTACGCCTTTACAATTCGTCAGCTTATTTAGGTGGGGGAGATTTTAAGCTTTCTCCTACCGCAGCTTGGGGTGATTTAAGTTCCAACGAAAACATCTTTATTGTCAATAATGGCAAATATCATCTACTACTGAAAGGAATCATCAGCGACCCTATGTATCCACAGGATCCATTAGATTATGATGCCGGTCCCAATGGTCTATTTCAACCCTCACTCATGTTGACCTCCTTTGATTATGCAGACAAATTCTTCGCTACTTATGACTTCAGGAATAAAACGGTTCGTCTGGTCAGTAACCAAGTCGGTCTAGCCTACCAATTCAATGTCAACCATGATTATGCTATAGATGCCAGCAAGCTCGAAGGCCATACCTTTTTATATGGATCCAATGATTTAGTGGGCAATAGTCTAATCTATACCTTCATGACTCGAAAAGGAGACAAACTGCATTGTTTTAATGTTGACCTGACCCTCGCCTCGCGCGTTGCCAGTGGTTTTAGAGAAATCGGTTCGGTCGATATCCCTGCCGGAGCGGATATCAGTCAGATATCTTTCAATGACCAAACAAAAGCATTCTTACTAGGTATCGGAAAAACGGTATATCGCGTCCAAAACCTAGCTGTTAATAATAAATTGGTACTTGAAGAGTACCTCAAACTACCAAACGATGCCCCTGGAGAGATTTCCTGCTTCAACTTTGGCGCAAAACGTTATGGTAGCACAGATGACAATGTAATCCTGATTGCTACTACAGACCAGAACGCTCCAACTGATAAAAAATCTTCTATCTATATCTACAACCAAGCGGACTTTTCCCTATTCTATGCTAATAAATATGCTGTAGAAAAGGTAAAAGGACTTTACGTGGGGATATAAGCTATACGTCGATGGAGGGGATATACCCCATCCTATACTCTAACATAGCCCCGGGGTATCCGGGGCTTTCTATTTCGCCCTAGCCTTAATAACAATTTTCGTCTTTCTATTGTAAAAAGAGCATTTCATACTAATTCATGTTGTTTTTTTAGCAAATTACACTCCTCAAGGCATTATCTTTGTATATGATACGGGATAAGATCAATTACGTTCTTATGGAAAAGTAGATAGAAAATGAAACAGCTATTAGCAGTCGTTGCACTTGCCATCGGCATATTTTTGCTCAGTAAGATCGGCTTTTCGCAGAAGACACAAACTATAAAATCGTCAAAACAACATATTATGAACACTACAGATACAACAGACCCACACCATCAGGTTATATATTTTGCAGGAGGATGCTTTTGGGGCACCGAACATTTTTTCAAGCAAGTACGTGGCGTGACTGCGACAGAGGTCGGCTATGCCAATGGGAATACGGAAAACCCTTCTTATAAAGATGTCTGCAC
>JBEBQJ010000196.1:0-8386 GCA_040395455.1 Sphingobacterium yanglingense
GTCTTCTTTTGTATCAAAGTGAATAAAGCAATTTAAAGAATTAGAGAATTCCTTTTTGTACTCTTTATCTTCCATATGATCAGTAATCATCTTTTCGCTATTGGCAACAAAAGGTGTAGAATGTGAGAAAATGTAACGGTAAATCCCACTATAATCAGAACGCCCCACTGATTTGTTATGATTTCTAGATCTATCATACAATTGTGCTAGTACATCTAGATTTCCCTTCAGAATGTCGGACGAGGTATAATAGCTTAAAAGAAACTGAAGAAGCACAGCAATAGGATAATCACTATTTTTTAGCCCTCTATAATTCACATCGATAGACGCGTCTTTTAGATTAACTTCATTTACTTGCAGCAATGTCCTTAAATTAAGTAACCTATTGTTGATTAAGCTTATCAGCATCCATTGAAGTATATGTGTAAAATCTCTTTGTTTCTCGATTTGGTCTACGAACCATCGCGAACTACAAGAATCAGTCCCATCTTTTAACTTATCTATAAATGTGTCTATTCGATTACGTACAAACTGCCGGTTATCAAAGTCAAAAGGTGCGTGGGAGTAAAACTTATCTAGGTACCCTTTGAAATCAACACCTGCACCATACTTATGCCTGTATATACGTCGGATATTCTCGATATCACAGACGAAGACAATCTTATCGAAGTCAAATTTATTATAGCCATTGCCATGCAGACTTTCTCCTCGATACTCGAACTGCGTAGAGAAGACATTGAAAAGACGAAAGATGTGCTCTGGATCCAGACGGTCTAGATCGTCTATGATCAATACGACTTTATTATTTGCTTTGTATCGCAGACGTCCTATAAATTCCTTTATCTTCTCGGATATAGTATCCATCTCATAGGCGCTTCCCTCCTGTTCTATTAAACCATTTACAAAGGCTTGTATATCTTTAGTTTCGTCGAACTGTATGCTCTTATGGAATTCATCAAAGTTCTCTACAGTGTCTCTAAAAGCCTTAAAAAAATCGCTCGAGGACTTACCTATACTACCAAAACAAGACAGTATGGCTTCTACCCCTGGTGTCAAAGACATACTGTCTCGTACAAACACCTGTGCTGTCAGCAGCTTACTGAAGTCTTCTTGTTGAAGATCTAGCTGGGCACCATACTTACCAATAAGCTGCGTCAGTATATCAAACTTGATAAGTTGAAATACATCCTCATTGGACGATACAGAATAATTGACGGGGTAAAGCTTTATGGTGTGATATTCTGCTTCCTCATCTTGGAATACTTTATTCAGGAATGTAGTCTTGCCCTGCCCAAATGGACCGGATAATAGTATACGGTGGTTGGTGATATCTGCAAGGTGGTCTTTGAATTGTTGTTCTAAAGAATCCTGGTTAATAATAAACTGTTCCGTTTGTTCTGCTCCCATATGTGTATTCAAGTCTCCTCCAAGATACTTGAAATCTAAGAGTGAATCAAATAATATTGTATAAAAATACAAGGACTACAGATAGCTTTTGTACGGAAAACCGCAGCGCTATTCGTTCAAATAAGATTAATTTTGAAAATCAGATTCTAGCCAAGGAACTAACCATGGCTACCAGAGCAAGAAGGTGATCGGACATTCCTTCGCCGATCTACCATCTAATTAAGTATTATCTACTAATAAGCTTTTCCTTTGTTCCTGATAAAACACTCAACAATGTATTGGCGTCAGCCATAGAGAGGGAGACTATAATTTAATTTATTTCCTATCAACAATTTCTCTGTTCATCATTATTCAGCAAGGATCAGAAGGTGACTAACAGTCATTTTCAATTTTCAGGTATTTATTTCCATTGGCACTTTCTGAAACGATGACCTTCAATTTTTGATAGCCGTCCTTGTAGATATACAAAGCTAACCTGCCGCTTTCAATCCCATCAATAACTTCTTGGAGGGATAATTTGCAATCTACCTCAGCAACACTAAACGTATCTCCTGTCTGAATACATTTACGAGTTCTATCTATAGAAGCTTTGTTAATACGTTTCTCTTCCTGATCACTTGCCATTCGTAAAAAAAATTGATTGCTTATGAAGCGTAATTGGAGATCGTCTCCAATAAATGCTCTGAAAATTTATAGATATCGTCCAGTTGCTCTAGCTCGTGTTTGGTCTCTTTCTTATCCTTATCGAACAATCCAATGCGGAGGCGATTGGGCGTAAAATATAGCCTACAGATGGGCTTACGGTTATTGTCATCGAGCAAAATGCCACAGTAAGACTGGCTATCCCGCATAAATACACGTCCTACTTCGATATCTTTGCGGAGAATAGATTTAATAATCAGGAAGCCGTCTATTTCGTCCTGTGTGGTGATAATTAGTGGCTCGGGTTCTATGGTCAGGGCTGTGCTCTGCACCTCTTTTTCCGTCTCCTTCTTCAGCGCACTCTTTAGACGCTCACTGATCTGATCTTGTACGAGCTGTGCAAATACACGCTTTACGAGGGGTGTGAACTGTTCTAAAACTTTGGCTGTAACGACACTGGGATAAACCTGCTTGGCAAAATAACGGACAAATTCGTCTGTAGGAGCCTGCATCTCCGCCGTAGCTAAAATGGTAAGTTCATTAAAGAACTTGAGTTCGCTCGCAGCACTGGAGATACTATCTAGGTCGAACACGGACTTATGAAATTTGCGCAGCTCGACGATCTCGGTATCTTTGATATCCGTGATCTTGAATTCAAAAAATGGCTTTTCATCCATCTTGTTGGCCGTGACCAAATCGGTATAAAACCTGTACTCTAGTCCATTGGTCAACAAACTAAACTTGGCCTCCGTGGTGTGGAAATAACGGAAGAGCTGCGAATTGTGTGGATCTAGACCATCGGCATAGTGCTTACACTCGATAAGTATAACCGGCTTTTCGTCCCGAAGGATGGCATAGTCAACTTTCTCGCCTTTCTTAATGCCAATATCTGCTATAAACTCGGGCTGCACCTCGAAAGGATCAAAGACATCATAGCCCAATATCTTAAGAAATGGCATAATGAGGGAGGTCTTGGTTGCTTCCTCTGTCTTTATCTGTGGCAGCAGTCTGTCAACACGCTTGGCAAACTGGAGAATTTCATCTTTAAAGTCCATAATTATATAGTAAATGTTGATTTAATTTAAATTTCAATTATGTTGCCAGCACCTTCCACCACCACTCACTTTACGCTGGCACCGACCTCCTTTTTTAGTCGGAGCCCCGCAAATACTGGAGGTTACTCCTGAATTAGAGCCGCTAGATGATGATTTGTAGCTCGTGGTAACATTCCCACTCCCTGACCGGGAAGCTACTTTGGATCTATTTTCCAAAATATGCACGACCATCATCGAATTACTGGACGAAAGTGAAGTGGCCACGATTTCTAGATCGATGATGCTAACACTAGGAAATTCAATCCTCCAATTGGAGCGTTGCCCCCTGACTTGTACCTGTCGCTGATTAACGTCTAGATAGCTAATATCACAATGATCGCACTCGACCTCGTATCCGTAGATATTTTCCTCTGAGGAATCTTTTTTACACCCAAAAAACAGTGTAACCAATAACAGTCCTGTTAAAATATGTTTCATACTTTTATCTGCTTTCTAAAAAGGATTTGATATTATTGAATGCTTGTTCTTTCGAATTGGCCAAAGGCAGTAGTTCGAAAGATTTGACCTTGGATTGAGTCAACCAGTCTGACCAATATAGTTTTAAGATATCCCAATCTGACGGATGCAAAGTGGCACCTCCTTTCGAATCTTTCGATCGGTCATATATCTCCATGACCACAACGTGCAGATCTTGCAATAATGGATTGTCGACAGGTATAATGCCATATCCGTGATCTTTAAAGAAGGCTGTCATATCTTTTGAGCCGGACTGTTGAAAGGCTTTTCGGAAGGACTGGACAGTCTGGGTACTAAGAAAGTAGCACTTGTTGCCCATGCAGTGGTCTTTGCCGTACAATCCTGCCTCAATGTAGCCATCTGTCAATAGAAGAAGCACATTGCTCATGTAGTCGCGCTTTGTCGTACCATCTTTGAGTGGCACGGAATCAATCGTGTTCTGTACTATTCCGTGCTTTATACCATCTTTGAAATAGGACCATATATCTGCACCTGCAGGTGAGGATTCAGCCTGTTCATTCATACGCTGATAGGCTGTCTTAAATTTGGCCTTGTCGCGTGCAAGGTTTTCATTAGACTGATTGGTCAGATACCGGATTCGATCTTCTTGATGTATACCAAAGCGCTTGAGATCAATCTGCATATCTAACACATTGACTCCATAAAGGCTTATCTGCTTTTGGTTGATAAAATCTACACGTAGTATATCCTGCTGTGATGTTTTGCGAACATCAGCTTTATGATGTGCCTGACTGAAGGTGACTATACCAGGATAGAAATGATCAACTAAAGTATCTATAATATAATGATCATTAACAGGTTTGGGATATAGTTTTTTATTAAGCCTGTTGGAAAGATCTGGCGCAATAGTAATATTATAATGAATGACGTCGACAGTCTCCTGGA
Organism: Sphingobacterium yanglingense; assembly: GCA_040395455.1. Taxonomy (GTDB): domain Bacteria; phylum Bacteroidota; class Bacteroidia; order Sphingobacteriales; family Sphingobacteriaceae; genus Sphingobacterium; species Sphingobacterium yanglingense_A. The sequence goes on from JBEBQJ010000196.1 coordinate 4,527, forward strand.
GCGATTTTTGTGAATCTCTGCAACTGCATATTGTGAAAGCGAATGCGCTGATCACAAGTAATTGGATAAAAGGATTAAATCTTGACACGGCTATCTATTGTTTTGTTTACTAATTTGCTATCCTGCCACTGATTGACACTTTGGGTAGCGTACATAGACATCTCGACTGCTCTAGCGACGGAATACTCGTCGTGCAGAAAATCGTTCCATCCTTCTAAAAAGATATTAATCCGATCTTTGAGCGAATCGAGTGAAATAGGAAGATTATCATTCTCGATATGACTAATATATAGATCGGCCGTCTGCTGAAGGTATTGTTGTTTCTGGCTAAGCTCTATTTTGACACGCTCGCTTTCCACCGCAACTAGTGCTGGCCCCTGTTCTATCTCTGCACGAAAAAGTTGATTTTCTGCCCGTAATAATACATTGCTCTGCTGCAGCTTGTTGCTCTCTTCTTTGAGATTACTTAGCGTGTCATTAGACGTACGAAGGTCTTTCTCATATTCCTGTATAAGAGCTTTGCTACGTATAGCTGCGTGATCTACATTGCGTTCCTCATAGTATCCGATAAACTTGGCGTAGATGAACTTGAAGAGGACGAGGCCTAACGCGCCTAGTATAAAAACCAGATAAAAGTTGCCATCGCTAAAGACATCCGTAAACTTCCACTTTTCTGTAATATCTCCTCGAAGTAATCGTACATGATGTACAACGGAGGCTACTTGATAAGCGATAATGGCATCTACAAGGAGTATCCCTGCCCAGGTAGCAATGTCCTTCCAGCCACTAAACTTCGCGATCTTAGGCAATATGGCAAGAATGAGAGGGACTAATACAAAGGTAGTCACAAAGAGAAAAGCTGTCGTCCCCTTTTGCCAGGCATCTGTGAGTGCATGAGGATTGAAGACCTCGGGCATCTCAAGATTGCCCAGCATTTGATTTTTCTCGGCGTCGGCTGCACTATAGATCATGATGTAAGCGGCAGACGAATAAAAGATAAAAAGATAACAGAGTAGCAACAAGCCCAATGCACTAAGTGGGACAAGCTCAAAATATCGGTGTGCCGGACGAACAAATGCTAGTTTTTCGGTTCGTATATTTTGTTCAATGGTGTTGTATTGGCTTTCCTCATGTTTAATCTTGCTCTGAATCAGCGAAATATTATCTTCATTGACGGAAATCGTAGCGCTATTGTTTACTACTCTGGATTCTAGTTGTTGCTTTGTGGCCTCAGTATTGGCCTTGATGCGATTTATAAATAAATCTGCTTGCTGTGCTGATGTATCGATAGCTTTGATACGTTGCTCTTCTACCTTCGCCAGCAATCTCCTCTTTTTGTCATCAATAACATCAATATCATGAATAAACAAAGAATAAACGGTATCTAGAGATTTATGAAGAACTTGATGATCTCCGTTATTGGACTCGGCACGATCGTAACCTTGCTGGCGGAGCATGCTTCTGTCAAAAGACGCGACCTCGGCTGCGATCATAGAATCCAAAACGCTAGCGAAACTGGTATCTGTATGCCTTTGCTGAGATGTAACGCGTTCCTCGCGAGGCTGTATGCTATCCTTTGAATCTCCCTCATCGGTCGCAGTTTGCAACCCTTGGTCCTTGGCTTTTATCTTAAGCTCTTCAAATGTCTTGATTAAGCTTGCGACGGTCTCTTCGTGATTAGTCACTATTATGCTCTCGTGGTTGTTCTTACGTGCATTCATGCTCCAATTGTAGGTGCCATGAAGTACCTGCCTCCTATCGATAATACAGAACTTTTGGTTCATGATTCCGTACCCTACATTTCTTATCCGATAGACTACAGCTCCGGAATCATTTAATTCATCAAAAGGAAGTCGAGCATTATCTGTATTGTCGGACAGGACAATCTCCACTTTTACGTTTTGCTCTATTTTTTGCCTTACGACTTCAAATAGTTCTCCATCAGTGAACCATGCCGCGGCAATAAGGATTTCTTGCGAGGCACTGCGAAGTGCATCTTTGATGGCCATATGGATCTCCTGATTGTCATTGATAACTTGCTGATCAAGTACAAGGGGATCATCATCCGCCGGGACAGATTTGCTAAACACTTTTCCTAAATTTATTTTCATGACTGTGGTATTGATAATAGTTTGTTATTATTCTGTATCTTTAACGTCTTTGGTACTCCACAATCCTATTTTTGCTCTTCGAGCATCTTGCTCAAGTGATGCATAAGTGCTGTCATTGGAATACTGCTTATAATGCACTGCCATACCTAATCTGACCATTTCTTTATTGACCACAATGCCCTTATGATTGATAACTTCGGCCAATAGACGTTCGTATCTGTCATAACCTTGGCTTTGGATAATCACTTTCGAATCGGCACATAGTGTTGCTAAAGCTTTTGTCGACATCTTCGAAATTGGATTGGAGCGTCTATTCTCAGGGGCATCGATATGTGTCAAACGGATACGTACCAAATTACCTTTATAGAGTATGACCATCGTATCACCATCTATTATGCGGTCTACCTCGGCGATAAATTCCGTGTGACGAAGATCTTCGTTGACGATATTCTGTTCTGTGGATACCCCACAGGACTGTCCTATAAAAAGAAACAGGTAAAGTAGTATAACCCTAATCATAGTTGTGAATCGCTTTCGTTGAGTGATTGTTGGTAGTCCTGAAATGCCTTCGCAAATGTGGCAGTGTGGGCATAATTACTGAATTGGTATTCTTCTCGTAATCCGGTAGATGTCTTTAGGCGGATCTCACCGTACTGCACCACCGGAATCTGATAGTTGCCTTTGAAGCGGCGGTCGGGAGTTCCATTCTTATTGACCTTTGCCCAGGTCTGCCCTACAATTGTTGAGTCTGCAGGTACGACTTGGGTTTCGGTAAATCGTACATGTCCATACTGAAAGTCTATCTCATCAAGACCGATAACTGCAAAATCGGTGTTGTTGGCATACATTATAACAAAGTTGGGATAGATGTACAGATCGGCACCATTGGCATTTTGAAAGTAGAGGCCTTGTAATACTGAACGGAATTCGGGTATACTCCGTAACGCAAAATGAACGCTACGCCTAGTGACGAAAGTGCTCGCAGAAGACCTGGTAATGTTTCTATCTTCGAAATGTGCACTTGTAATGTCCCATATCTGATGACAACGACTTAGGTTTGCGAACGCCGTAACCATAGCATCGTACTTAACTTTATGCTCTGGTTCGAAATCGGCATCTAAATCCACAAAGGATTTTTGAAGTTGTTCTTGAACTTCTTGTAAAGCTGCTTCTTGCGCGCGTAAATCTATAGATAATCTCGCTGGGATAGAAGGTTTTAAATATCCATAAAGGAAGATATGACTTAACAGCCGTTTGAGTTTGCTAGACTTGATAGTTTGCCGGATCTTTTTTAGGTCATCATGAAGGTTGGTGCGCTGTGTTCGAGCAAGAAGTATTGCCTCTTTGATCCCCTGCATATTCTGGCTTGTGATCTCGTGTAGATCAGCACTATAAATGCTACCGGTAGATATAACATCAGGACTATCATACGAAAAGGAATCTCTAGGTTGAACGTTTCTAGACGGACTGTTGCTACTAGATAATCTCGTTCTACTTGATATCCCTAAACCGGGAATGCCAGTACTGAAATAACTGCCCGATGCGCCTATGGTCACTCTAGCTCCAGGTATCCCTATCGAGGTAGATATACCCCGCTTTCCAATATTGAGGTGTACTCCGGGAATGATCTTAACACGTTTTCTAAAACTCCATGCCATGCTGTCGATTATTTGGTATTTGTCCTTATTGGACGTCACAAATGTAGAGAAGCGTTAGCATCGTTTTTTAAGGCATGCCGGAATTTGAAAT
>JBEBQJ010000197.1:0-8233 GCA_040395455.1 Sphingobacterium yanglingense
GACATTCGTCAGGCTTTAGCCTGGAAAGATGGTCTTTTTGTTTTCAAGGATAATACATTGGACGAAGTCATGAAGCAGATAGCAAGATGGTATGATATGGACGTGGAATATAGGGGAACCCCAAAAGAGAATCTGATTGGCGGACTTTATTCAAAATCAAAGGGGCTTGATGAATTGCTAAAAGGTCTTGAACTGACCGGCGTCTATAAATTTAAGATAGAGGGAAGGAGGATAATTGTTATGGACTAAGGTAGGTACATAATAGTTTCCTGAAAAGAAATCCCGAAAACGTTTGCACCGTCTTCGGGAATAAAAATCAGGACTAATTAAAGATCATCTTGTATAATCAGTTATAAATTAAACCTAACATTCAAATGTATAAAAAAAGTACTGCATTTCGCTGCAGGAGGTATACCCATTTTCATATTAAAATATTTCGTTTTATGAGATTACTGACCATTATGGTGATGGCGGCTGTTATGCATGTTAATGCAGGTATTATGGCTCAAGGTATTGATCTTCAATACAAAAATGTGAGCTTAGAAGAAGCCTTCATCCAATTGCAAAAGCGTAGTGGCTATGACTTTCTTTACAGTGCACAATTGCTTAAAAAGGCAAACCCAGTTACTATCGCCGTCAAGAATGCCAGCATTACTGATATAATGGACCAGTTGATGGCCAACCAGCCCTTGACATATGTGATTAATCGAAAAACGATATCGATCAAGTCGAAGCCTCAGCAGTCTACCACAGTAATAACCGGTAAAGTGACTGATGAGAAAGGCGAGCCGTTGACTGGAGTCACTGTTCAGATAAAGGGGAAGTCGAAAAGTGTGGTTACCAATAGTCGAGGACTTTATGAGATTAAAGTGGAAGGACAGAATGCCGTTCTGGTCTTTAGTTATTTGGGCTATACGTTGCAAGAGAAACCTGTGGGAGTCAATAAAATAATTAACGTACAGCTTGTTCAGGAGTCTTCTAAGCTCAACGAGGTAGTGGTTATCGGTTATGGCGAACAAAGTCGCCGCGATCTGACAGGGGCAGTAGGCGAAGTGCCTCCTGAAGCTATGTTGCAAGCTCCTGTAATCTCTTTTACAGAAGCGCTGGCAGGGCGAGTTGCCGGTGTCTCTGTATCAGCTATTGATGGGCAACCGGGAGGAGATCCTAATATTGTCATTAGGGGAACAAACTCCATAACACAAAGTAATACTCCACTGTATGTTATCGATGGCTTTCCAATTGAAGATTTCAATGCGGCATCCCTTAACATGGAAGATATCAAAACCTTCAACGTGTTGAAAGATGCGTCGGCAACAGCCATTTATGGATCAAGAGGTGCCAACGGTGTTATTGTTATAGAGACAAAGAAAGGCTTGGAAGGGAAACCTGTCATTGAGTTTGGTACTTCAATAGGTATGGCAAATGTGACTAAGAAAATGGAAATGATGGATTCCTATGACTTTGTTAAATACCAGTTGGACCTTAATCCCACCGCAGCCGCAAGTTCCTATTTAAGGGAGAAAACACTAGAAGACTATCGTAGTATCAAAGGCATCGACTGGCAAGATCAGATTTTTAAGAGGTCTCTTATCCAAAGTTATAGCCTTGCTGTCCGAGGTGGAAACAAGGATACAAAATACGCAATCTCGGGATCTGTTTTTAAGCAACCAGGTGTAGTTCTGAGCACAGGTGCCGATAGATACCAATTACGCGTTAATATCGATCAGAATTTAAGTAAGAAGATACAGCTTACACTAAACAGTAATCTAGCTTATAACCGTAATTATGGTTCGCTAATAGCAGCAGGCGATGGAGGTACTACCTCTTCCTTTCTTCTCTTCCGTACCTGGGGCTTCAGACCCATAACAGGGAACGGACTAAATCTGTTAGATGAGGTGAGCGATCCTGAAAATATTTCAGGGGCGGATGTCCGTCTCAATCCATACATAACAAGTAAGAATGATTATACGCGCCGTAATACACCTTCAGTGATTACTAATCTAGGCTTAAAGTATAACCTCATGCGTGGGTTACAATTGAAAGCAATGGGAACCGTAAAATATACCCAGGAGAAGCAACATATTTTCTTTAATTCGCTGACAACGCAGGGATCTCCTTTGAATCCAAATAACAGTTATGGAGTCAATGGTTCTGTTCGTAATTCAGACTCTTTTACATGGGATGGGCAGGTAACGTTAAATTATAACCGTAATCTAAGTGGGGGACATAAGTTAGGATTTATGGGAGGAGGCTCTTTGCAGCAACGTATGTTTGAGCAGTATGGCTATACTGGTTTTAATCTTTTGTATGAACAATTGGTTATGTCAGGATTGGATACAGGCGATTTGAACAATGCATTAGCATTACAGACTGATCATAGTTTAGCATCCTTTTTTGGCCGTTTCAACTATGGTTACAAATCAAAATATCTTGCTACTGTAACCTTCCGTGCGGATGGCTCTTCGAAGTTTCCCAACCATAGGTGGGGATATTTTCCCTCGGCAGCACTCGCATGGAATATGCATGAAGAAGACTTCTTAAAGGATGTGGATGCGATTACTTCTTTCAAATTGAGAGGAAGCTATGGAGCCACAGGTAATAACAGAGTAGATGATTTTGCCGCCTATTCTCAGATGTCTGTTGCCGTGCCACGCGAAAATCCTTCTTATTCCTTTAATAATGGTGCACCTGGTCGGGGATTAGTGTCCACAGTATTAGGTAATAACTTTTTGAAATGGGAAACAACATGGCAGACAGATATTGGGTTTGATATTTCGGCTTTTAATAATCGAGTAGGTCTAACGGTAGATTATTACAAAAAAGATACCCGCGATCTGTTATTGCAAGCAGAGGCTCCCAGAACTATGGGGTTCCCGTCCATTATGAAGAACGTAGGTCGGGTGCAAAATAGTGGTATCGAAGTCACGCTTAATACGATCAATATCAAAAAGAAAGACTTCGATTGGAATACCAGCTTTAATATCACATTCAATAAAAATAAAGTTGTTGAATTAGTCGATGGGACCAAAAACATGTTTACCAATGTTAGTTTTTTTGCAGACTACAATGCGACCAACCTATATGTAGCTACCATTGGTAAACCGATCGGCTTATTTTATGGGTATGTATTCGATGGGGTATACCAATACAGTGATTTCGAAAATACAGCACCCGGCGTGTATGTGTTAAGGGCAGATGTGCCGAGTAACGCATCACAAGCGGACCGGATCAATATTCAACCAGGGGATATTAAATATAGAGACCTAAATGGCGATGGGGTTGTCAATGACAACGACGTAACAATTATTGGTAATGGTACCCCTATACATGTGGGCGGTATCAACAATAGTTTTAGGTACAAGAACATTGATCTTAGTTTTTTGATGCAATGGTCTTATGGTGGTGATGTGTATAACGCAAATAGACTTTTGTTTGATGGAAACGCAATTGGCGGGAAGGATTTGAACCAGTATGCGAGTTATAGCCAACGATGGACCCCAGAAAACAACTCCAATACCTATTATCGGGCAGGAGGTCAGGGACCGGGAGGCCGGCACTCGTCGCGCGTCATCGAAGATGGCTCCTATATCCGTCTTAAAACAGTTTCATTGGGGTATAATCTGTCCAAAAATCTGACCGATAAGTTAGGGATAAATAGTTTACGTCTTAATCTTTCTGCTCAGAATCTACTGACGTGGACCAAATATTCTGGAATGGATCCAGAGGTTTCAACAAGAGGGAAGAATCCGCTTACACCAGGCTTTGATTATTCAGCTTATCCAATAGCAAGAACCATTGTTTTTGGATTGAATCTTAATCTTTAATAGTTGCAAAAAATGAGAAAAAAGATAGTATTATACAGTTTAATGTTGTTCACGACGCTGACAGGTTGCGATAAATTCCTGAGTACCGAACCTAAGGATTTTGTAGCACCAGAGACGGCTTTCAATACAAAGGAAGCGTTACAGCAAGGTCTTAACGGAGTCTATTCTGTGCTCGGTCAGGACAAGTTGTACGGCATGAATATGATTATTTACCTTGGATTAGATGCGGATGATGGTCATCAGGCCCAAGTTTCTCAATTGACACGTTCGGGGCCACATATCTATAATTTTTCAGCTACAGATACCTACGTTTTCTATTTTTGGGAATGGCTTTATAAAGGAATTACAAGAGCGAATGTATTGTTAAAATACGTGGACAGTAACACCGAAATTGAAGAGTCTTTTAGAAACTCCATTAGAGGCGAGGCTTTGACTTTACGCGCTTATTATTACTTCCTTTTGACAACCTATTTTGGCGATGTGCCTTTGATGACAGAACCATCAGAGGACCCCATTATGACTTCTATTGATAGGACAGATTCTAGAAAAGTATATGAGCAGATTATAGCCGATTTGACAGCCGCTGAAAGCTTAGTTCTTGATATCCGTGATATAGGATTTGGAGGCCGTATTAGTAAATCCGCTGTACGTGCACTTGCTTCACGGGTGTGTTTGCATTGGGCGGGTTTTCCGTTAAAAGATGAGAGCAAGTATGTCGATGCTAGGAATTGGGCATTAAAGGTAATTAATGATGCTGAAGCTGGGCATGCGCTGAATCCATCTTATTCTGATGTATTTATCAAATTGGCAAAAGACGAATACGATATTAAGGAGAATATCTGGGAGGTCGAATTTTACGGTACTTCGGCATCAACCTTTGATGAAACCGGATATTTGGGAAGATATATTGGCCCTAACTCTGCGGTAGGATCATCTATTGGAAGATGTCAGGGCTTGATATTGACTAGTGGTGTGTTACGGGATAAATACCCCGTAGATGATGCCGAGGACTCGCGCAAGTTTTGGAACATAGCCAATTTTACTTATAATAATGATGGAACCAAAAATATGCTCACTAGCGTAGGCTATCTAAATTGGTTCCAGCGGCATGTAGGAAAATATAGACGTGAATATTGGCCACACCCTGAATCCAATGCTACTTCCATCAATTATCCGCTCATTCGTTACTCTGATGTGCTTCTTATGTTTGCTGAAGCTGAAAACGCAATTAATGGACCAAGTGAAGATGCGGTGGAAGCAGTTAATAAGGTTAGACAAAGGGCACAAAGTTCAGGTGTGAAAGCGTTTCAGATTACCAATCCGGGGACAGGTTATACTTCGGCTCCAACAGTGACTTTTACAGGTGGAGGTGGAAGCGGTGTGTCAGTCAAGGCGACGGTTAATGGAGGTTCTGTGACTGGGTTTACATTTACTGCAGATCCTGTTTTAGGCTTAACGAATGGCACAGGATACACCTCTGCTCCAGCGGTTTCTATACAAGGTGGTGGTGGAACAGGGGCGCAGGTGCAGGCCATATTGTATAACAAATCAGAAGCTAATGTTCCTAATACCGCAATCGCGTCCAAAGAAACATTTTTAGCATTTATTCAGGATGAACGGTCCCGTGAGCTTTGCTTCGAGGGGCTTCGGCGCAATGATTTGCTGCGTTGGGGAATATTCTACGAAAAGATGCATGGCGTATACAACTTGCTTTTACAGAATGCACCTACAGCTTGGTTTTTACCAAACTATGGAAATGTCGTTGATGAAAAGCATGATATATGGCCTATTCCAAGCTCGGAGATTGCAAGAAACCCACAGTTAACTCAAAACAAACATTGGTAAAACGTAGATAACATGAATATAAATAAATATATCTTTTTCGGATTAAGCGTGTGTCTTAGTGTGTTTTCTTCGTGTAAGAGATTAGAAATGGAGATTGAAAAACCTTCTTTTGAAGTTGAGGTTGGTCAGGATGAGTATAATGCAGGTGAACCAGTATTGTTTAAAATAGCTTCTACAGCAGATTATATTAATTTTTACTCGGGGGAGTTATTCTCTGATTATGCACATAAAGAAGGGAGAGTTGCCGAACCTGGCTGGGAAAATATAGTGTCTTTCGATAGTCAGATTACGGCAGGAAGTCAAAAAGACCAGCTTTCTATCCTCGTATCAAGCGATTTTAATGGCGATTATAATTTTGATAATATCAAGAGTACTGCCTGGACTGACGTTACGGACTGGTTTGCATTAGCAACTGGAAATAGTATTGTTTCTTCAGGAGCGCAGAGCCTATATCCCTTATCGAAGGATGGTAGGCCTCTATATTTTGCTTTTCGCTATGTTACAAAATTTCAAAGTATCAATGGTAATGCTAGCAGGTGGGTTGTTTCCAACTTTAAAGTTCAGAACAAGAGTGTCGATGCCGGTGATTTAGAAATCATCAATACAAACAATGCCGGCTTTAGACTGGTAGACCCCTTTGCGCTGACTCATGTACCCTCGCGGACTACCGTTTCCAAAAGCCAGATTTCTATGCAGGGTAATTTCTATGGGCCGGATGATAATGGCGTGATACAGGTTGAAGATATCGAGACAGAACATTGGGTGGTATCCAAGCCCTTTACTTTAGGAGAACCTTTTCAATTAGGACCTGATAAACCAATATCGATTAAGAACTATGCAACGGCTCCTGTAAAAGAATACAGCTATACTTTTGAGAATCCAGGAACATATTATGTGACTTTCGTGGCATCTAACCAAAGCCAGGATAACAAGCAGGAGATTGTACGGACATTGAAAGTCGTGGTAAAATAGATAACATATGAAGAAACTATTATTATTTAATCTTTTGTTGGTTATAGTAACAGCAAATATTTCTATTGGTTATTCTAAGGTCAAACTCCCCCGCCTAGTGGGAGATGGAATGGTGTTGCAACGTAATGTTAAGATTCCTATATGGGGATGGGCTGAGCCCCTGGAGATTGTTGAAGTGAGTTTTAAGGGTAAAAAGTATAAAACCCAGGCTGATCAGAGCAAACGTTGGTCGATTCAATTGGAGTCTGCAGAAGCAGGAGGCCCTTATCAGATGATTGTAAAGGGGGGTGACAGTGAGTATACGATTAGCGATATCTACATCGGTGACGTTTGGTTGTGCTCAGGACAGTCTAATATGAACTGGAGGATGAAGCAAATCGAGCCAGCATATTCTCTGCAGGCAGAAGATAACTTTACTGCGATCAGACATATAGAAGTAGGGCGTAAAGGAACTAATACCCCCGAAGACGACATCTTATCTATAGGCTGGCGCAAAGCAACGCCCGAACAGTTGCCCGCTTATTCGGCTGTAGCTTATTTTTTTGCAAAGGAACTGCACCAAAAGCTCAATGTTCCCATCGGTTTGATCTCAGCTAGTTGGGGAGGTGCCACAGCAGAGTCCTGGGCGAGTCAGGAGGCATTAACCGAATTTCCCCATTATTTAGCGCGCTTTGACAGTATACAGGATCCGGAGAAAGTAAAAGTGCTTACAGCGAAGAAAGAACTCCAGGTACACCATGAACCCATTATGTTATATAATGGAATGATAGCTCCCGTTGTCAATTATGGGATGAAGGGCGTAATCTGGTACCAAGGTGAGTCAAATGTCAGTAAAGCAGAAGAATATAAACAGCTTATGCCTGCATTGGTAGAAAATTGGCGCAAAAAAATAGGACAGGGAAATATCCCCTTTTTGTTTGTCCAATTGGCCAATTATAAGGCATACAATCCAAAAATGGTAAAAAGTGAATGGGCCGAATTGAGAGATGCACAATTGAACAATTGGAAGACTATTCCCAACTCAGGAATGGCCGTTGCTATAGATGTTGGCGAAGCTAAAGATATACATCCCAAAAACAAATGGACCGTGGGACAAAGGTTAGCATTATTAGCACAATATATTGCCTATGGCAATAAGCAAGTAGTTTACTCAGGGCCGATTTATAAGGAGCTGAAAATTGTTGGAAATAAGGCTAGATTATCTTTTGATCATTTAGGAACAGGCCTTTCGACGCGTAATAATGAGGCTTTATCTGGATTTTATATCGCTGGAGCCGATGGTAACTTTGTACCAGCGACTGCCGTAATTGTAAAGGATAAAGTAGAAGTCTCAAGCACAGAGGTCTCAAGTCCTGTTAGCGTTAGATATGCTTGGCAGGACAATCCAGAAACGAGTAATCTTATTAATAAGGAGGGATTACCGGCTTCACCGTTTAAAACAGATCGTTAGTTATGGGAAAGAATAAATTAATGAAGCTGTTATTTTGTATTGTTTTAATTTTCCATTCGGGGAAATTTGTATATGCACAGCATGTCAATTCCATCGGTATGGAAATGGTCGATATCAGCCCAGGATATTTTTTGATGGGGAG
>JBEBQJ010000198.1:0-8230 GCA_040395455.1 Sphingobacterium yanglingense
GCCGCGTTATATGGTTCAAGGGCTGCTGCCGGGGTAATTTTGATTACGACAAAAAGTGGAGGAAAAGGCAAGGTAAATGTTAAGTACAACAATAATATAGGTGTTAACGAACCGCTTCGTACCCCTAAAACAATCAGTTCGCCGATGTTGGCAGCTGAGATTCAGCAAGAGGCTTGGCGTGGGTTTTATGATGCAGATAATGCCGATCTGGTTAAAGTTATCGATTATTTGAAACGCTATGAAAAGGACCCGACGCTAGAACCAGAATGGATCTCTAATGCTATAGGCTATGTAACAGGCAATACAGTCGACTGGTATGCCGAAATGTTTAATAAAACACAGCCGTTTGCAAAACATACCTTAACTATGGATGGCGGCAACGACAAGCTCTCTTTTTTCCTTTCAGGTGGTTATCAAAATCAAAAGGGTGTTTACAAGGTAGCGACAGATGATTTTAAACGTTATAATGGCCGTTCAAAAATAGCGTTTGACGTTAATAAATATTTACACATCACCAATAATACGGAGTACTCTGGCAGAGAGTATGATACGCCAAATAAGTTTGTCACGGGAGGGAATAACTTCCAGCGTTTCACTTCTCAGTTTTCACATCCTTGGAGTGCCATCTATACCGCAGATGGAGCATACACCTATGGTGGTATGTTTGCTATAGGTCAGCTGAAAGAAGGAGGAAGGGATATATCAAAGCAAAGTGTTTTTCGTAATACATTTAATGCTCAGGCAACCTTAATCCCGGAAATTTTGAAATTGACGGGCGAATATAGTGCTTACTGGAATAAAAACCGAAATGACGTACAGCGCCTTCGTGTACCCTATAGACAAAACAATACTGTTATCACTGAATTGGCATCACAGCCCAACGACTATGGTTCGGCTTATAGCCAAGGGTACTTAGGTACGTTTAACCTGTACGCGAATTACACACCGCAGCTTGATGACCATTATTTAGGTGCAACACTGGGTGTCAATCAAGAGCAGAATGCGTACAGTACGTTCAATGTGTGGCGTACCAACAATTTAGTTGAGGGACTTGCTTCCCTTAACCTGACCAATGGGGACGCAACCTTAGGTGACAATAAATACGAATGGGCTACGTTAGGCTACTTCTACCGTTTAAATTACGACTATAAAAGCACCTATCTTGTGGAGTTTAATGGACGGTACGATGGTACCTCGCGTTTTCCTAAAGAGAGCAGATGGGGTTTTTTTCCATCGGCGGCAGTTGGCTATAATATTGCAAACGAATCTTATTTTGAGCCACTCAAACCTTATATCAATGCACTAAAATTGCGTGCTAGCTATGGATCTCTGGGCAATCAGCAAGTGGATACGTACAGCTATATCAGTTCCATGGGCGTTTCCCAGCTACCTAAAGTGCTGGACGGCGTGTATCCACAGCGTGTTGGTGTACCAGGACTTGTGGCACCAGACTTAACCTGGGAAAAAGTAAATACAGCAAACATAGGGGTGGATGTCGCCGCGTTTAAGCAGCGCCTACAACTCTCCCTTGATTGGTATAACCGTAAAACAATAGGTATGCTGACTGCCGGGGAAACCTTACCTGCCGTGTTGGGTACCGCTGTGCCAAAGGTAAATGCTGCGGATGTTTCTACCAAGGGTTGGGATGTGACTTTAGGCTGGCAAGATCAATTTCAGGTAGCAAACAAGCCTTTTAATTATGGGGTGCGTGTTGTTCTGTCGGATAATAAGGCGACCATTACCAAGTTTAGTAATACGACCGGACTCTTGAGCAACTATTATAAGGGATATGAGATCGGACAGATATGGGGCTTGACTACAGAGGGACTTTTTCAATCGGACGAAGAATACAAAACACATGCTGATCAGCGCAAGGTGCAAGAAGTCGAATACTTACGTGGCGGACATCCTATGGCTGGAGACATCAAGTTTGCAGATCGCAATGGCGACAACGAAATCAGCTTAGGCGGCAATACACTTGCTGACCCCGGAGATCAGCACATCATAGGCAACAGCTCGATACGCCTTCCTTACAGTGTAGGTTTTAACTTTAACTGGAGCAATATTGACCTAAGTGCCTTTTTTCAGGGCGTAGGTAAGCGTGATTTTTGGCCAGGAAGAGAGTCTGCTTATTTCTGGGGGTTCTACAACCGCTGGAACAATCCGGTTTATGAACATATGGAAAACAACTATTGGACACCAGAAAACACAGATGCTTATTTTCCGCGCCTGCGTGCTTATCAGGCCAATCCTGCGTCTAGCACACGCTCGCTTTCCGTAGTGCAGACACGATATCTTCAAGATGCGTCGTATCTACGCCTGAAATCGGTTGTGTTGGGATACAGAATACATAATCCATGGTTAGAACGCGCGGGCATTTCCAGTATTCGAGTATTCGCATCTGGTGAAAATCTCTTAACATGGACCCGAATGTCAAAAGCATTAGACCCTGAAGCCTTGAATGATGAGGTAGATTCCAATACGTTCAATGGAAGTGGATTTGTTTATCCGGTACAACGCACCATTACAGGCGGTTTAGAAATTAACTTTTAACGTTCAAACACAAGATCATGAAAAAATTAAATTTCATCCTTATATCATTATTCTTTATGTTGGGATTGCTATCCTGCAGCAAAGATTTATTGGATAAATTCCCGCTCACAGAAGTCAGTCCGCAGCGTTTTTTCAAAAATGAGCAGGATCTCATTTTATATACCAATAGTTTTTACAATTACCTCAACGGAACTAGTGTATTTACGGGGGACAATTCTAGTGATAACGTAGAGCAAAACTCAGTAGGCAAAACCATGTCAGGTATATGGCAAGTTCCAGAAACTGCTGCTGAAGCCGGTTGGACATGGACAGAATTGCGTGAGATCAATTATTTTTTACAGCAGGTGGACAAAGCCGATATAGAGGAAAAAGTTAAGAATAACTACATCGGATTGGCTCGCTTTTTTAGAGCGCTATTTTACTTCGAGAAAATGAAGCGTTTTGGCGATGTACCATGGTATTCGACTCCTTTAGAAACGAATAGTCCCGAATTGTACAAAGGCCGTGATACTCGAAAGCTAATTACGGATGCTATTATTGCCGATTTAGATTTTGCCGTTCAATACCTCAATACTACGAAAAATGTAAGTAGGGTAAACAAATGGACCGCTCTAGCGTTAAAGTCAAGAGTGTGTCTGTTTGAAGGCACCTATCGGAAATACCACACCTATCTCGATTTAGGTAGTTCTTCAGCTACATTGCTAACTCAAGCGGTCAATGCGGCGGATGAAATTATGAAATCGGGCCCCTATAAATTGTATTCGACCAATAGTCCAACTGTAGATTACCTGACGCTTTTTACTGCAGATAAGGCTAAGGATGATGAAGTTATTCTAGCTGAAGTCTATGACACCGAACTTAAGCGATTCCATGCCGCTAATAATATATTTAATGTAGCTACTACAGGAGGAGGAGTAGGACTTACTAAAGCATTAATGGATTCTTATTTAACGATTACAGGCAAGCCTTTCTCTTCGGTATCGGGATATGACGTACAGGTATTTTCAGAAGAGACTAAAGATAGAGATCCGCGCCTGAGTCAGACCATCCGGACACCTGGCTATAAGCGCATAGGTAGTACCACAGTATTACTACCTGATTTTGCAACTGCTCCAACAGGGTATCAGAATATAAAATTTGTGAGTGGTGTAGATCAGGATAATTACAATACCAATGCTAATGATATCCCGTTATTTCGTTTTGCAGAAGTGTTGTTGAACTTTGCGGAAGCAAAAGCTGAACTAGGCAGCTTATCCCAAGCTGAGGTGGACCGCTCGATCAATCTGATACGTAAGCGGGCGGGCATTCCTAATTTAGTGATTGGTGCTATTCAGACAGACCCATTGATGCGCACACACAATCCGGGCATAGTGGACGACTTACTACTAGAGGTACGGCGCGAACGCAGGGTGGAGCTGGCGATGGAAGGGTTCCGTTACTATGATGTCATGCGTTGGAAACTGGGCAAAAACTTCACCAACGTTTTTGAAGGTATGTATTTCCCGTCAAAGGGAGAGCATGATCTCGATGGTGATGGCAAGAATGATTTTGCTGTAGTTGATGCTCTACCTAACCCTAAGGTTCCAGGTATTCAATATTTTGTTTTGGGTACTAGGAAGCTTTCTGAAGGCACCAAAGGTCGTATTCTAGTATCCCCCAATATTCAGAAGAAATTTGACGAACCTAAAAACTATCTATACCCCCTGCCACGTACGGAGATGGTGTTAAATCCAGCATTAAAACCTCAAAATACAGGCTGGGAAGAATAAAATGAATGTACAACTAATCAATATAAATACACATGATAAACCCATCAGACAAAATTACAGAACAGCCATCCAAATACCGTCATCTAGAAAAGATGACGGTGGCCGAGTTAACAAAAAATATCAATAATGAAGATAAAACCGTCGCTCTTGCCATCGAGCAACAGTTGCCACAGCTGAATAGGTTAATTGAAGCACTGGTGGTTAAATTAAAGGCGGGCGGTAGGTTGTTTTATGTAGGCGCAGGGAGCGGTGGCCGCCTCTCGGTCTTAGATGCAATCGAGATGCCCACTACCTATGGCGTCCCCAAAGATTTATTTAATGTTGTTCTTGCTGGTAGGATAGAACACTTGATCGAAGCCTTAGAAGAAAAAGAGGATGATCTATATGAAGGAGTTCTTCAGTTGGAGGAATTAGAAGTAAGTGATAAGGACTTTGTTATTGGTATATCAGCGAGTGGCACGACGCCTTTCGTACTGCAAGCTTTAAAGTACTGTCAATCTAAGGGAATTACGACGGCCTCGATTGTGAATAACCCGAATAGCGAAATATCGTCTTACTCCAACTATCCGGTTGAAGTTATTACCGGTCCTGAGTTTATATCAGGTAGTACACGTATGAAATGTGGGACTTCACAAAAGATGATTTTTGATATGATCAGTACAACTAGTATGGTACAGCTGGGGAGTGTCGAAGATAATAAAATGGTATATGTAAATTTGATTAATGATAAGATCATCGATCGTGCCAATAAAATACTGATGGAAAAAACCGGAATTAAAGATTATGATTTTGCGAAGGAACTTTTGTTGAAGGCGGGTAGTGTAGTGGCGGCAACAGATACTTGGCATGCTGAAAAAAATAAACCATGAAAAAGATAACTTTAAACCCACTGCTGCTATTGATCTTTTTAGGAAGTGTTAACCTGTGCCAAGCACAGGTTAACACTGATTATAATGTAGGGTTTTCCAGGAAGTCCCTAGATCCGGATCAGCGGCAGCTTTCGCTTGCTCTTGCAGGCTATGGATTGCCAGCAGAAGGGCGTTTTAGCCTGAGCTGGGACAGAATCGATGGTACTGACACAGAGACTGAGGTTGGAAAGATATTTGAAGCCAAAAAACAGCCCCTATACCTTAACAAAGCTAAGATGATCCTGCACCAGGATGGTAAGTTATATTTACACCAAAATAAGAAACAGGAGCTGATTTCTGGCGAACATAACTTCAGGCTTGTTCAGGCCTATTCCGATTTGCTTATTGGGCAAGATGGGCAACAACAATTGTGGTGCGCAGTATTTAATAAAGATCAGGTCTTCTGGCAAAAAATTGAACAACTAGAAGAGACCGTGGCTTTTACCATCCTCGGTAATAATCTGATAGTAGTTGACGGTCAAGAGCGTATGTGGCGTGTCAGTTTGATCAATAATCCTGCTTTCGAAAAGGTGCAGATCGGACGTTTCAATGGGGTTACGCATAATATTCATATTGATGCTTTACAGACTATAGATAGTCAGTTGTACGCATTGGATGACCAAGGACATGTGTATCGGGCAATACATAGTTCTGATCATAGTTTGGAGACTTCTGCTTTTGTGGTACAACAGGGCAAAGATAAGCTTCTGGTGCTTACGTTAGACTTATGTGGCGTCAATTTCTCTTTCACACATGATGTCAAAGAGAAGATAGCTAAGAAGCTTAAATTACCAGTAAACGCGATCCTGATTAATGCGTCGCATACACATTTTGCACCCGTATCACAGGCTTGGACAACTTGGGCTGATTATTATCAAAAGCCTGATAGCAATTATTTGAATCAGGTCATCGCGCCAGCAATGATCAGCGCAGCGACAGAAGCCAACAAAAACCTTAAACCTGGTTTCATTTATTTTGGAAGAGGGGAGACTTTTATTGGAACAAACCGCAATAAAGAGCGAAATGGACAGGGACCGGTCGATCGGGCGTTGGATGTCATCCGGGTGACAGACAGGTCCAATCAACTGATCGGCGTAGTTTTTCTAACAGGCTGTCACCCTGTTTTCAAAAATAAAGGGACAGAAGCTTTTACCATCAGCGCCAATTTTCCAGGTGTCGCACGTCAATATATTAAGGAAGAACTTAGACCTGTACACACACTCTTTATCCAGGGGTGTGCTGGTGACATAAATCCCATCACCGATGATTTTCGCGAGACGGGAACCTCTCTGGGCAAAGACGTCTTACAGGTATTGGGCTCCTCTATGGAGCCGGTACAGGGAGCATTAACGTCCTACCTGGATAGCGTGCTCATTCCTGTTAAACCGATGAGCAGGGAAGAGCTGGATGCATTTCGAAAACAAAATATGGAACTAAAACAGCAGACCGTACAGTCCGAGAAGAATATCCGTTGGGTAAAATTGATGGATACACGCTATGACAAACAACAATTGCGGAATGTACTTCCTGTTTATTACCAGACTTTAAATCTAGGTTCGTGGAAACTTTTCGGTCTTTCCCGTGAGGCGGTGACCTCATACGGTATGAAGATCCGTGAACTCTGGCCTGATCAACACGTCAGTGTAGCGGGGTATTGCAACGATGTGGCTAGCTATCTGCCCGATGCCTGGCATATCAAACATAAAGTGTATGAAGGTTATGAGTCTTTTTTCTGGTATGGACAGGAGGGGATCCCACCGATTAATGTACAAGAAATTATATTGGAAGACATAAAAATGAAAAATAGATAAGATATGAAGATAATAAAAGCTATTATATGCTGTTTGCTATGTTTTTTTGTAGTGTATCCGGCTCTTGCACAGTCAGCAAAAATTAATTTGGAGTGGGAGCTTCTGACCAATCTTCCACAATCTAGGTTTAAATCGGAAGCCGAATTCAGGATACATAACAAAGGCGAGGACCTTACCGATAAAAACTGGTCTATTTTTTTTTCGATGGCACCTATTGCTGTCGGTATTTTAGACTCCAGTTCGCTGTTGGGTGTCGAGCATATAAACGGAGATTGGTATAAACTATACCCTAAGAAAGGTTTTCGCTTATCACCGGGGCAAACAGCCCGGATTCATTATGGCAATAATAAACACATCACCAAGGAAGTCTTAGCACCGATGGGGCCTTATATGGTACGCTATGACGATGATGGGAAGGAGCTTGGCATAGCCGATATTGCACAATATCATTTGGTTCCATTTACCCGCAATGAACAACTGGTAAGGGGTACCGCAGAAGGCTACGGTCCCTTTTCCTTGGAAAGAGTTTATAAGGAAAACAAAGATTTAACTGATATTCCAAAAGACCAGCTTATTCCTATTATTCCCACACCTTATGCTTATACCCGGTATGATGGAATATTGCTTCTTGATGGGAACTGGAATATGAAGTATGCCAAGGAATTACAGTTTGAAGCTGATTACCTCAGGGATAAAACGGCAGAGCTTCGTCCTGGTCTTAAGAAAAGGAGTCAACAAGGGCCTCAAATCCAGTTGAGCATCGATACTAAAGTCGTAGAAGGACAAAAAGAAGGGTATTCCTTGACAATAGATGCTACTGGTGTGCAGATAAAGGGGACAAATGCAACAGGTGTGTTTTACGGTGTGCAAAGTTTACTTTCGCTGATCGCATCCTCTCCGATGAAAGATGGACTCTTGTCCCTTTCGCATGTCAGCATCTTAGACAAACCAAGGTTGGACTTCCGTAGCCTGCATCTGGATGTAGCACGTAATTTCCAACGTAAAGAAACAGTTTTAAAAACCATCGATATATTGGCACATTATAAGCTTAATAATCTATTACTCTATACGTCCGAAGACGAGGGCTGGCGTATTGAGATTCCAGGGTTGCCGGAGTTGACCGAAATTGGAAGCCAGCGCTTACACCCTATGAATGGGGTCGAGACAAAAGGTGTGATGCCAGCCTATG
>JBEBQJ010000199.1:0-8201 GCA_040395455.1 Sphingobacterium yanglingense
AAACTGGGAGCAGATAAAACTAAATGAAGGAAACCGTTCTGTTCTTTCTGGTGTGCCAAGAACACTACCTGCACTCGTAAAAGCATATCGCATCCAAGACAAGGTACGTGGGGTGGGCTTTGATTGGGAGGATAAAGTCGAAGTATGGAATAAGGTAGAGGAAGAGTTGCAAGAGTTTAAGCAAGAGTTTGATTTAAGCGACAAGGATAATGTTGATATGGATAAAGCTGAGCTGGAATTTGGAGACCTTCTTTTTTCTCTCATCAACTATGCCCGACATATCGGCATCAATCCAGAGAATGCGTTGGAAAAAACAAACAAAAAATTCATACGACGGTTTAATCATTTGGAAAGCCGCGCAACCGAGAATGGCCAAAAGCTCAGTGAAATGAACCTCGCGGAGATGGATTTGTATTGGAACGAAGCCAAGACATTGGGTCTATAAATAGTCATAATATCGAAAACTAAAAACAAAATAAAGGAATAATTCCGTAATTTCGCCACATATGGAAACTGTTGTTAGCGGTATCAGAAGTACCGGAAAATTACATTTAGGAAACTACTACGGAGCATTGAGTAATTTTGTAAAAATGCAAAATGAATATAATTGCTTCTTTTTTATAGCCGATTTACATTCGCTTACTACGCATCCGAATCCGCAGGATTTACAATCTACGGTTCGAAACGTAGCCATTGAATATTTAGCCGCTGGTATCGACCCAGAAAAATCTACTATTTACATTCAGTCGGATGTACCCGAAGTAGCAGAGCTCTATCTCTACATGAACATGAACGCCTACCTCGGTGAGCTAGAGCGATCAACTTCATTCAAGGATAAAGTACGTTCGAACCCAGACAATGTTAATGCGGGTCTGTTAACATATCCTGTATTAATGGCCTGTGACATATTGCTTCACCATGCCACAAAAGTCCCTGTAGGTAAGGACCAAGAACAACACCTCGAAATGACGCGTACATTTGGCAATCGCTTTAATCACCTTTATAAGGTCGATTATTTCAAAGAGGCTTTTGCTTTCTCCTATTCGGACAAATTGGTCAAAGTACCGGGATTGAGTGGGCAAGGAAAAATGGGTAAATCCAATGGTGATGCAGACTGTATTTACTTGTCAGACAGTCCGGAAGTAATCCGTAAGAAAATCATGCGGGCTGTTTCCGATTCAGGCCCTACAGAACCTAATCAGGAAAAACCAGAGTCTGTACAGAACCTTTTCGACCTGATGAAAGTTGTCTCTTCTGAAGATACACTATCCCATTTTGATGAGCTTTACAACAAATGTGAGATACGGTACGGTGATTTCAAAAAGCAGCTGGCTGAAGATATGGTTATCGCTACGGAACCCGTACGATCTCGTATACAGGACATCTCAAATGATGAAGAGTACATCAAGAAAGCGCTCCGTATAGGTGCGGAAAAAGCTTCTGCTAGTGCGCAAAAAACCCTACGTGAAGTACGCGAAATCATTGGTGTCAAAAAACTGTTTTAATTAGGTTGCGACTGGAAATCGTATTTTTTTAAATTTAACTTTTATCGAAGCTATGCATATTGCAATCGTTGGAAATATTGGAGCCGGGAAAACCACGTTGACTAAGTTACTTGCGCATCACCTTAATTTTGAACCTCAGTTTGAGACTGTTGATGACAACCCTTACTTGGAAGACTTTTATAGTGATATGAAAAGGTGGTCTTTTAACCTACAGATTTTCTTTTTAAACAGCCGCTTTCGCCATATCGTAGACCTACAACGTAAGAGCATCAATATGATTCAGGACAGAACAATCTATGAAGATGCCTACATTTTTGCTGAAAACCTCTATGATATGGGCCTAATGAGTGCTCGTGACTTTGAAAATTACAGCAATATATTCCAAAGTATCATACATTATATCAAACCGCCGGATTTGTTGATTTATCTAAAGGCCTCCGTTCCGACTTTGGTCAATAATATACAGACCAGAGGCCGCGACTATGAGTCTGGTATCCGCTTGGACTACCTGTCAAAGCTAAACGATAAATATGAAAAATGGATTAACAACTATACCGATGGTAAATTACTGATATTAGACAAAGACAATTTGGATTTTGCTAATAAACCAGAAGACCTCGGCAATATTATACAAAAAATAGAAGCCGAAATGTACGGCCTGTTCAAGAAATAAGATAATACACAACTATAGAAGCCTTTATTTACATCATTTGTAGATAAAGGCTTTTATTATTACCTTTGCATATCTAACAAACAAAAAAGCATTATATGTAAAATTGATTTCTTCTCTTTTTAAACACAACTAGATCCTTAAAGGGATTGGTTATCCTATTACAATCAAAAGAAGAAATCATGCTTATTTTACAAAATGTATCCTATACATTTCCTAACAAATCTATTGCATTTGAAAATATTAGTTTTCGCCTAGCACCTCAAGAGAAGGCCGCTTTGGTAGGAAACAACGGTGTCGGAAAATCTACGCTTTTACAGCTTATAAACGGCAATATACCTCATTCTCAAGGACAGATACAAGCCAACGGAATCACCTACTTTGTCCCACAGGTATTTGGACAGTACAACCATCTTACTGTAGCGGAAGCATTGGGCGTGCAAGATAAACTCTTGGCTTTGGACAATATCCTAGCGGGTAGTATTGACGAGAGTGACTATGCTACACTTGACGATGACTGGAGTATTGAAGAGCGTTGTCGACAGGCTCTCAATTTTTGGGATTTGGAAAACATTCCATTGAGATCCTCTATTGACCAACTGAGCGGTGGCCAGAAAACCAAAGTTTTTCTAGCAGGTATAGCTATCCACGAACCACAACTTGTACTTCTCGATGAGCCCTCCAATCACCTAGATGCGTCCAGCCGACAGAAACTGTACACTTATATCGCTCAAAGCACAAAAACATTGCTTATTGTAAGCCATGACCGGCAGCTACTCGACATGCTCGATATCACATTTGAAATGAGTACCAACGGTGTTTCAAGATTTGGGGGTAATTATGAGTTTTATCTAGAGCAAAAAAACACGCAGCTCAATGCGCTTATTGATGATATAGAGGCAAAGGAAAAAGAAGTTCGAAAAGCCAAAATTAAAGAAAGAGAAACGGCCGAGCGACAAAATCGCCAAGATGCTAGAGGCCAGCGAAAACAAGAAAAAGAAGGCGTAGCGCGTATTATGATGAATACGCTCAAAAACAAAGCGGAGAATAGCACCTCGAAACTGAAAGCGGTACATCAATCCAAAATAAGCGACATGAACAAGGACCTCAATACACTGCGTTCTTCTATTCCGGATTTGGATAAAATGAAATTTGATTTTCAAAACATGAGGACGCATGAAGGTAAAATACTCTTCGAGGCCAAAAATATTCAAGTCATAAAAGACGACGGAACTCCCCTTTGGCCCGCTCCTATCAATGTCCTCATACGAGGTGGACAACGTATAGCTATCCAAGGAGACAATGGCAGTGGCAAAACAACTTTATTGAAAATCATTTTAAAGCAAATCGTCCCTCAGGAAGGAGAGTGCTTTTCTGCCATTGAACATGCGGTTTATGTAGACCAAGAATATGCTCTGCTCGACAATAAGTTAAGCTTATTCGAACAAGCACAACTATTCAACGACTCGGGGCTACAACCTGCAGAGATAAACACGCGATTAAAGCGGTTCTTATTCCAACCAGATGACTGGAATAAGCAGGTACACGTACTGAGTGGTGGCGAACGATTACGTCTTACCTTGTGCTGTCTTACGATATCTCCAAATGCGCCAGACGTCATCATCTTGGATGAACCTACGAATAACCTAGACCTCCAAAATGTACGCATTCTGACACATGCCATAAACTCGTATCAGGGCACTTTAATTGTCATATCGCACGACTCAGTCTTTTTGGAAGACATCGGTATCAAAGACTTTATACAGCTCTAAAAAGCGGAAAATTGAGCGATGTGGAAATCTATAAAAATGTGCAAAACCTAGATTTCGATTGTCTCTTTAATTGTTTATTTTCGTACGAACTAATACTACAAGGTGAATGGAGCTAACTAAGCTTGAAATCAAAGGTTTTAAAAGTTTTGGTGATAAAATCACAATAAATTTTAATGAAGGGGTTACGGCTATTGTCGGACCCAATGGCTGCGGAAAATCCAACGTGGTAGATGCTATCCGTTGGGTATTGGGCGAACAGAGTACAAAGACGTTGCGCTCGGAAAAGATGGAGAATATTATCTTCAACGGGACAAAGACGCGAAAACCAGCCAATCTAGCCGAGGTTTCGTTGACTTTTAACAACAATAAAAGTGTCTTACCGACAGAGTTCACCACGGTCACTATCACGCGTAAATTGTACAGAACTGGAGAAAGCGAGTATCGTCTTAACGATGTAAAGTGCCGACTCAAAGATATCACGGATTTATTCCTTGACACGGGTATCGGAGCAGATACATACTCGATTATCGAATTGAAAATGATCGATGAAATCATTGCCAATAAAGATAACTCCAGACGTAATCTATTCGAAGAAGCTTCAGGGATATCCAAGTATAAAGTCAGAAAGAAACAGACACTGAGCAAGCTCAAGGAAACCGAGGCAGATCTGTCTCGCGTAGACGACCTACTGTACGAAATCACAAAGAACCTTAAATCTCTGGAGACCCAAGCTAAAAAGGCAGACAAATACTTTTTGTTGAAAGAAGAGTATAAGAAAGCCAGTATCGGCCTTGCATACTATCGCTTAGATAGTTTCAGCTCGGATTTAAGCACTTTGGGTGAAAAAGAAAAAGACCTATCACAATCGCTCCAAACTACGCTCGAGCAGATCGACAGCAAAGAAAAAGAACTCCGTACGGGGCGCGAGGAAATCTTAGTGAAAGAAAAAAGTCTATCTACACAACAAAAGACTACCCACGAGTTTCAAAATAAAATCCGGATATACGAGTCGGAGAAAAAAATAAAAAATGAACGCTTACACCATCTACAGGAGCGTGATGCCCGTATACAGACGGAACAAAATCTGGATAAGCAGCAACTCAGCCATGTCGATTCTACGCTAAAGAGACTCCATGAGGAGCTTTATGAAGAACAGGCCAAGCTTGATGTTTACCAAGATGGTATACAGAAAAATAAAACAGAGGTCGAAGAACTCAGAGGGCAACAGCAGACCGATAAAAACAAACTAGATCGTTTTGCAGAAGAAAACAACGAATTGCAAAACAAAATCTATAAGGTTGAAAAAGATATCGCGGTCTTTAATATCCAGAAGGAATCTCTGGAACAAGAGGCGTTACGCAATATTACCGATGCCAGCAGCAAAGCGGAGGAATTGAATCAGTTTACACTTTCGGTAGATGACCTACAATCGAAAGTAGACGCACAGCAAGGACTGTATGAACAAGCGCTCGAACAGGAAAACGAACTTAACGCTAAAATCCAGCTAGCTGAAACGAAGCTTGCACAGGCAAAAGATGAGCTCAGCAAGGAGTCGCGTCTAGTCGATGCAAAGCAAAATGAATATAACCTAACGAAGTCACTGGTCGATAACCTAGAAGGTTTTCCAGAATCGATAAAATTCTTACGAAAAAATGCGGGTTGGAGCAAATCTTATCCCCTATTCTCAGATATCTTATTCTGTCAAGAAGAATATCGTGTAGCCATCGAAAACTACTTAGAATCGGTAATGAACCACTATGTAGTCGATACACAACAAGATGCTATACAAGCAATCAATCTGTTGAGCGATGCCGCTCGTGGACGGGCGAACTTTTTCGTTCTAGATGCCGTATTACAACCTACGGACTCCTCTACCCCGAATGTACCTGAAGGTATGATCCCTGCTATGCAGGTGATAAAGGTAGATAAGAAGTACGAAAAGCTATGTGTAGAACTATTGAAGAATGTCTATCTACTACACGCTGATGACCTTAAGTCTATCGAAACAGAATTACCAAGTGGCGATGCCGTAATATTACATCACGAAGGTAAATTCAACAAGCATAAATTGGGACTGAGTGGTGGTTCTGTTGGTCTTTTTGAAGGTAAGCGAATCGGCCGTGCCAAAAACCTAGAAAACCTTGCAAAGGAAATCAAGACACTCAATGCACATATCGCCGAGCTTATTGAGGTTGAACAAGAACAAATCGACCTTATCGCCTCGTTAAAGAGACAGTCACAAAAAGAAGTGATTGACGAGCTACGGATACAATTGGCCCGTTTACAAAATGAATGGACTTCGGTAAAGACAAAACAAGAGCAGTACCAAGCATTCTTGGCCAACTCGCAGAATAGAAAAGCGGATATCGAAGCGCGGTTGGCACAAATCGCTGAAGACCTCAATAAGGCAGAGCCGGAGTTAAAAATATTGAAAGTCGAAAGTGAAGAACGTCAAAAACAAGGGCTAGACCTGCAGGCCGCATTCAATGACCTTAACGAATTTCTGACCGAACGATCGGCCGAATACAATCAGGAAAACATACGTCTGCACCAACAACAAAACAAATTGTCGGGAGTGCAGAAAGACTTGGAATATAGAGAGAGTCAAAAAGAAGCGCTAGAAGCGCGTATCAACAAAAATACGGCCGAGCAAGAACAAATAAAGGTAGACATGAAAGATGCGCTCACCTTTACAGATAGTAATGATGATGACCTTAAGGGGCTATACGAACAAAAAGAATCCTTGGAAAAGGCTTTACACGAAATGGAAGAAGTATTCTATGCCTTCCGTAAACACCTTAACGACCTAGAGGAAGAGGTAAGTAACTTGCGTAAAGCGAAAGACCAGTATGACTTCTTGATTACAGAGATAAAAGACAAAAAGACGACGCTTCAGATTGAGCTTAACAGTCTTAAAGAGCGCCTTTCTGTCGAGTTTAATATCGACATCAAAGAACTCCTTGAAGGGGAAATGCCAGAGATAGAGCAGTCGCATGAAGAACTGGGCTCCATCTGTACTAGAT
Organism: Sphingobacterium yanglingense; assembly: GCA_040395455.1. GTDB lineage: Bacteria > Bacteroidota > Bacteroidia > Sphingobacteriales > Sphingobacteriaceae > Sphingobacterium > Sphingobacterium yanglingense_A. The sequence goes on from JBEBQJ010000199.1 coordinate 6,971, forward strand.
TAAAGAAACAGCTGGATGAATATGGAACAATCAACCCTATGGCAAAGGAGGCGTATGACGAAATCACGGAACGCTTTAATTTCATTACGAAGGAAAAGAATGACCTGGTTGAAGCCAAAGACTCTTTGCTATCTACCATCCAAGAAATAGATGATAGTGCCAACGATAAGTTTATGAATGCTTTTACGGCCGTCAGAGAAAACTTTATCCGTGTGTTCCGTTCTTTATTCAACGAAGAAGATAGCTGTGACCTGATTCTTAGCGATCCTAAAAACCCGCTGGAATCGGATATCGATATTGTAGCACGTCCTAAAGGAAAACGTCCATTATCCATCAACCAATTGTCTGGTGGAGAAAAAACGTTAACATCTACAGCGTTACTATTCTCTCTGTACCTACTCAAACCTGCACCTTTCTGTATATTCGATGAGGTGGATGCTCCGCTAGATGATACTAATATTGATAAGTTCAACAAAATTATACGGGAGTTCTCCAATCAATCGCAGTTTATTGTGGTCTCTCATAATAAACGAACAATCGCGAGTACCGACATTATTTACGGTGTCACTATGGTAGAACAAGGGATATCCCGCGTAGTACCAGTCGACCTAAGGGATGTAGCCTAATAGATCAACTCAACGCATGTATTCCGATAGCTTTATAAAGCTATCGGATTTTTTTTGCAAACTTTTCAAAGTTCCATACGTTCTATTATTGTAACAATAGATACAAGCTATGGATAAATTAAAGAAATTTGAGTTGATGGAAAAGATAACACGCGAGCTGGAAGACCTACGTAACAGTCAACAAGCTGTGTTGGAGAAGATTGGAAAAATCGAAGTCGACAACATCGAACTTGGAGACAAAATGATAGAATCCAAAGTACCCGACATCTACCAACGTACGGCACAAAATGCAGACGCTATACGGGAAATCCTAGAGGACTTCCAACAAAAGACGGAAGAGTTTGGAGACAAAAACAACGTAGACAAACTAAAAGAGCAAGATGCTATCAATAAACTAAGATAAAATAAAATGGGACGATTTCTTAACTCAGAAATCGTCCCTTTTTTATGCTACGTTATAGTGCGCAGATGCTATTACCAGATAACAATGCGTTTGTCCTTGGGGACGTACATTTTATCTCCAGCTCTGGTACCCCAAGCTTCATGAAAACCATCTAAATTTATTATCGGTGCAAATGCACGATACTGTGCTGGTGAATGCGGAT
>JBEBQJ010000200.1:0-8173 GCA_040395455.1 Sphingobacterium yanglingense
AGGCGTTGTCGTTGTCTACAAACTGTAGATTGGCTCTGCCGTACTCGCGTATCTCTGAAGGTAATACTTCGCCACCATATTGTTGAGCTAGGTATTGTGCTCCATAACAAACTCCTAATAAAGGGAATTTTGCTTGGATACTCTTGTAATCGATTTGAGGCGCGTCTTCCTGACGAACCGAATAAGGACTGCCTGAAAAGATAACCCCTTTCACGGTATCATCTAGGTCAGGAACTTTATTAAAAGGATGGATTTCACAATATACATTCAGTTCGCGTACTCTACGTGCGATTAACTGGGTGTACTGAGAACCAAAATCAAGGATAATTATTTTTTCAGACATAGCGCAAAGGTACGATTAACGGATGAAAACATACAAAAAAAATATTACAGTTTCTATGGCTTGGCTTTGGCGAAAAGATAGACTGGTTTTTGATGTGGGGTGCGGGGTAATGAAGTTCCTTAAGGGATGTTGCCAATTTGCTATAAATTAACGATATGCAAAGAAAAAGCCCTGCAGGAATGTCCTGTAGGGCTTAATAATAGGTGTCGTTGTAACCAACGATTATTTACCCGTAGATTTCGTTGAGCTCGTATGCAAGACGTATACCTGCTTTAAGTAAGCACTCTTCCATGATGTATTTATAATCATAGATATACTTATAGCTTAGGTTTGCATTGTACTCGACGTCTTTATAGATTTTGTTTGCAAGCTCATGCGATTCGTAGAGCGCTTGTTCAAAAGAACACTGATATTTGCGGTAGTAGTTGCTATTGAAAATATCTAGTACGCGAGCATACTCGGTATAGCTGTATTTTTCATTGTCGACCAAGTCCGAATCCCAAACTCGGTGGATGTTGGTTTTACGGCCAAAGAAGGATACTTCGATTTTGTTACCCCCTTGGTCTTCGGCTCTGCTTACGTGCATGGGCTGGTGTGCATCACCAAACAGGTGAACGATGTAGTATAGATTTTGCTGCTGCTGTAGGGCTGTTAGGTTCTTGTTACCTTTCGTTTCATTTTTAATGCGGAGATAGGCCTTGTAAAGATTGTCTTCTGGAGAGGCCTTCAATGCATCGGAGAAGGCTTCGAAGCTAAGGTTTGCCTGACTGTTAACAAAATGCCATGAACCTGTCTTGTTTAATGCCGGGTCTGGGTCTGATTTTATAAAGTCGGCCCAATTGGACCAGTAGGCTATCGTTTGTTTACCGATTATCTTCTCGATATTCTTCTTTGCCTTTTTCGTGAGGTGTTGCTCCGCTATTTCTGAAATCACACGGTGCCCGGTCATACCCCAGGCATATACTTGTTGCTGTTGTCCAAATGAGAATAAGACAAACAGTAAAGTCATTAAACTGAATCTTTTCGTTTTCATCTATCTAAAATTATTTAAAAATATCAAATGCATATTTGGCGGTGGACCAGAATTCGTCTAGCGCAATGATTCTTGGCTTTAAAAATGAAATAAGTGCAGGCCAATCGTCTTTTTTAAAGATGCTCACTTTTTCCAGTGTGCAGACAATACGTGCCGTTTGCTTTCCAGAGTCGTCATAGTGCTCAGGATACCAGCCCCATTCTTCACCTAGGCTGTCATGAAGTATTGCGCGGAGCTCTTCAAATTGGGCATACATTAATGCACGGATGCCTTCATCGGGATGGGTAAGCTCTATCATGATGAGAGCAGATTTGTTGGATGCGTCCATCCGAAAATACAAATGTTTGATTCCGGTCTTGTAATTGACCCAGTTGATTTTCTCCATGTCTGAAGAAGCTATCGCTACCATATACTGTCCAAAGGCGGTCCAGAATTCTTCTTTTAGTTTTTTTACTTCCTCTCTAGAATACAAATCGTTTATTTTTACAAAACTAAAAAATAGATTAAACTTTTATAGGGTAAGTCTGTTATTAAATTGATATGGATAAAAAGAAATCACTTTTGTTGTTGGTGGGTGCCGCTGCCAGTGCGGTAGTTTACAATATATGGAAGCCAGTGAAAAGCAAGCTTCCGGTCATACAGAATTTTGAACTGGACCGCTATCTAGGGGTATGGTATGAGATAGCACGTATGGACTTTTATTGGGAGAAAAATCTTAAGGATGTGAAGGCCGAGTATAGTCGTAATGAGGATGGTAGTATTAAGGTGGTAAACAGTGGGGTGAATATCCGTACACAGAAAATAAAGCAGTCTATTGGAAAGGCTAAACTAGCGGGAGCTTCTCATGAAGGAAATCTAAAGGTTTCTTTCTTTGGCCCTTTCTATTCGGGGTACCATATCATGCATATCGATGGAGACTATGAACATGCATTGGTATTTGGGGATAATCTGGATTACATGTGGATACTATCTCGTACGAAGGTAATACCAACCGAGGTGAGAGACAAATACCTGGGCTATGCGGAGTTGTCGGGCTATGCGGTAAAAGATTTGGTGTGGACATTCCACGACCCGAAGCCTACAGATGGTCTAGAGTAAGCGCTGTGACACCATAAAATCTATAGACGAGTCATCGGTAATGGCTTTTGAAATTACTTGTAAGTGCTCTTCGATAATGCGATTGCCTATCCCTTTGTTGTATAAAGTTGTTAAATAATACGCTGCCTCGGGCTTGTCCGACTGTGACATTCTGTTGTTGCTGATATAAAAATTGAGCAGTGTAGCGGCAAAGCTGCCGAAGTCTTCGATAGAGAAACGCTTAAATTCATTAAAAAAACCAAACATGTAGGTTTCAAATTCTTGCTCTAACTGTTTTTTGATAAGTATATCCATTTTTTCGAACATCGCTAAAAAGGCGCAGGTCAAAAGTAAGGAAACTTTTGGGATAGTTGAAGGTGAATAAAAAAAGGTGTTCCGATTTTGGAACACCTTTTTTATAGGTTTTGGAAACTTTACTTTCTAACGCTGATAGCAACACGTCTATCTTTGGCCCGTTCTTTATCTGGGGCATCCCATGCGGCTTGGGCAAATTCGGAACCATAGCCCTCTGCTCCTACCACCTGCGAGCCTAGTCCTTCTTTCTCCAAATAGTTCTTTACTGCATCGGCGCGTTGTTGCGAAACGCTTTTATTAATAGCTTCATCTCCCGTTTTGTCAGTATACCCTCCTATTTTGATTTTGGCATCGGGAAATAGCTGTAAGATGCGCGCTATATTTTGCAGCTGAACCTCACTAGCAGCTGTTATAGTAGTGGTATTGGTTTCAAAATTTAGGTTATCAAAATCAAACCATTTTTCTTTCAGTTGGTCGTCTGTCCATGTTTTATAGTCGGACTGTAGGAACTGCACTAGCTGTTCTTCTATCCCAGAAGAAAATGCTTGCAAACTCTTGCCATCTGGAAGTTTGACATCGACCATATTAGGAGTTGCTATGCTATCTGAGGGGGCATTACGACTACTGTCTAAAGTGGTATTAGCTCCATCAGGATTGGTGGTGTCTCCCCTGTCGCACCCTCTGCCGAATAGAAACCATAGTGCGGCAATGATTATTAGTATAAGAATCCACCAGATTCCCGCTCCTTTCTTTGCCTGCTGAGCTCCTTGCTTAGTGTGTACCATGGCTGGTGTTGGAGCCGTTGCTTGACTATTGATGGGACTGTTGAGTTCTTTGGCGACATCGGCTTTTGCGAACATACTACCGAAGGCTCCCAAGCCGAGGCTTGGCGGTATAGCAGCGGCAAAGGAAGCACGGCTGCTATTAAGGAGTTGGCCGATTTCAGCAACGTCCCAATGTCCACCTTTTTGGGTTATACCCGCAATGACTGCTGGTACTGAAGCCCCAAATAGACTATTTACAGATTCACTGCTGATGTTAAGGTGCTTGCTTATAGCTTGTGTAATGCCATTGAACTTGTCGCCAAATATCTCGCTGGCTATATTGTCACTTTCAAAATGTGCGCGCTCTCCGCTATCGTCTTTGCTAAAGTACTTGCCTAGTATGTCATGCAGGTCGAATCCTGAGAATAAATGTTTGGCAGACTGAAAGATACTGCTAAGGCCATCTTTTGATTGATTTTGGAGACCTAACAAAAGCGAGGGAACTGCTATATTGATGCCAGAAGTGATTTTCTCCTTGTCTTCGCCCAAATAATTAGCGAGCTTATCGATTACTTCATCGGTGAAGTAAGATTGAATTTTTTGCAAGATGTTGTTTTCCATTGTTTTGTGTTTTTTATTGGTTGCCTATAACTTAACAAAAGTGTAACGTTTTTGTTTGAGTGGTTTTATTTGCGTAGCTTAACAATTACTTTACATTCCAATGTTATCTTTGACCAAACTATTTCATTTATTATGCTATTGAAAAGAATTCATTTATTACTCTTAGCTGTTATTTTTAGTGTCCATGTATTTGGACAGCAACCCAAGTATATCTTCTACCTTATCGGTGATGGTATGGGATTGAATCAAGTTAATTTGGCCGAAATACATCAGGCTGAATTGAAAGGTGTCAATGGCACGGTACCTTTGGTATTTACGCAATTTCCTTATGTTGGCTTTGCTTCAACCAATTCGTTGTCACATGGTGTGACCGATTCTGGTGCTGGAGGAACAGCATTGGCAGTGGGTAAGAAAACGAAAAATGGGGTGATAGGTATGGATAGTACAGGGACTATAGCCTATAAAAGTATTGCCTACGCTGCAAAAGCGAAAGGCCTGAAGGTCGGAATCACGACAAGTGTGAGTATTGACCATGCGACACCAGCTTCTTTCTATGCCAATCAAGCAGATAGGAATATGTATTACGAAATCGGTAAGGACATCATTAAGTCTAACTTTGATTTCTTTGCTGGTTCCGGATTTTTGAAGCCTAATACGACATTTGATAAGAAGGATGCTCCTGCGCTATTACCTCAACTGGAAAAAGCAGGCTATAAGATAGTGAAAGGTAAAGCAGCCTTTGATAAAGAAAAGAATAAAACACAGAAGTTAATCCTAATGAATGTGGACGGTACTGATGCAAGCTCGCTGAAATTCTCAATAGACCAAGAGGCCGGGGATTTTAAACTTGCGGATATTACGCAAGCAGCTATAACTTCATTGAACACAAATAATAACAAAGGTTTTTTCCTGATGGTAGAGGGCGGTAAAATAGACTGGTCTGCACATGCCAATGATGGTGCAACAACTATACAGGAAGTGCTTGATTTTAATGAGTCGGTCAAGATTGCGTACGAATTCTATCGCCAGCACCCTAAAGAAACTCTTATCGTGGTGACTGCAGACCATGAAACAGGCGGATTGGGTATAGGAAACGGGAGCTCTACATTGAACACCAAGGTACTCGCTCATCAAAAAGTATCGCAAGGCGCACTGTCTGCAAAAATCGGTGAGCTGAGAAAGAGTAATCCAAATGCAAGTTGGGATGAGGTTAAAAAATTATTGGGCGACAATCTAGGGCTATGGTCTGTATTGAAGGTGTCGGAAAAAGCAGAGGCTCCTATTTATGCGGCCTACAAAACAAGCTTTATAGACCATCATAATGAGACGGAGAAAAGTCTTTACGCCAGTGATGATAAGATTGCTACATTGAGTATCGAGTTGTTGAATAAATTGGGAAGCATTGCGTGGTCTTCTAAGAATCACTCCGCTGCTTATGTGCCAGTGTACGCTATTGGTCAAGGTGCTGAGACTTTTCATCAGAAGCTTGACAATACCGATATCCCTAAAAAAATAGCTGCAGTGGCAGGTCTTGATTTTTAATATATCAAATTTAGTTTTACATAAAAGCAGGGATATCGAAAGACATCCCTGCTTTTGTTTTAGTTATCTTTCTCCTCTATTGTTCCATCTTCTGTTATTTCTACCATAACCGACGACCGACTGCTATCCAGTACCAAAATTTGATTGACTTTGATTTCGGCAACATTTCGCTTGATGCCATGTGTATCTGTATACTCATGATATTGCAGCGCTCCAGAGAGCATGAATAGATTTCCTTTATGACCGAAGCGTTCTACTATTTTGGTCAATTCGCCCCATACCACACAGCTGTGCCATTGGGTTATTTCTCGCCACTGTCCGTTACTTAATTTTATCCGCTCGTTGGTAGCTATTCTAAAATTGGAGACCCTAGCCCCTTGAGTTGTTGTTTTGATTTCCGCATCAGCACCTAAGCGTCCAATAAGTTGGACTTGATTCATTAAAGCATTCATTTTCGTAAAATTTAAATTATCAAAAAATATAAGTAATTTCGCCTGCGGCAATGTTTATCTTGATTGCCAAAGGATTAACCAAAATTATGAACCAGCTAAACGAATAGTCGGTTATTAAACGCTTATAGTCGTTTATAAACGTTTATAAACGCTTATAAACGGATAAAGGGGAGAAATAATGGAAATTAAAAGATGTTTAGAGTGCTCAGGACCCGTAAAAGGACGTTCTGACAAGCGTTTTTGCAACGATGCATGTCGCAATAGCTTTAATAACCGTATTCAAACGGATAGCAGCAATATTGTGCGTAAAATAAATAAACAGTTGTCTAAAAATAGGAAAATACTGCTCGATTTACTCAAGGAAGAGAAAATGGTAAAGGTCAATGAAGACCGATTATTAACCTTGGGTTTTGACCTGGAGTATCATACCCATGACTTGTTGACCTCGAAAGGACAGACTTATTATTTTATTTATGAGTATGGCTATTTACCATTGGACAACCAACAGTATCTTATTGTAAAGAATAAGAACCTCATATAACTATTATAACAAGTCTGTCCCAGGCCAACGTTCTATCCATAGGTAACAGGGATGTGCAAGACTATTTTTGTGCCTTGCCCCTCTGCTGGACCACTGGTTATTTTTGCTTTTTTACCTAGTAATAGGATACGCTCTTGACTGATAGCTCCAGAAAGAGAGCGATGTGTGTTTACTTTCTGTTCCTGTACCTTGCCGGTATCTGTTATGGTGACCTGCAGGATATCATCGTCCAATAAGGTCATATCTACTGTGATGCGTCCCGTTCGGTCGTTAAAATCGACTCCATGCAGGACTGAGTTCTCTACATAAGGCTGAATAAGCATTGGTGGAATCATGATTGCACCTAGGTCCTGCTCTTCGGGACTGTTTATTTCGTAAGAAAAGGCATCTTCAAAGCGCATCTGTTGCAGACTAAGGTAGTTGTCTAGAGCCTCTAACTCTTCGTCTAGTGGAACTTCTGACTCTCTACTGAGCTCTAAACTGCTCCTAAGTAAACGGCTAAAGCGGTTAAGGTACTTGATGGCAATCTCTTTTTTATCCAAACGGACGAAACTCTGTACAGCAGCTAGCGTATTGAAGATAAAATGGGGTTCCATCTGTGTGCGGAGTAGCTGTTGCTGTAGTAAGGTTTTCTCTTTTTCCTGTCTTACCTTTCGTTGTTGGAAGAAATAGTACAAGAAGCAGATACCTCCGATAAGTAGTACGACGGTCAATATGGTAATCGTCAGTAAGAGTTTGTTTTTCTGTAGTTGTAATTTGTTGATGGCAATATGGTCATTGAGCGTACGTATAGAGCGCTCTTTGGCTTGCAGTTGATAAAGCGCATTCATTTCGGCTACGGCCTGATTGTTCTTGGACTGATAGAATTCCCGTTGCAGTTGATAGACACCGTTCATCATGGTATACGCGAGTTCGTTATTGCCCTGTAGCTGATACAGTGATGCCAGATTACGTTGATACAGGATAAGGTTGTTGGTATCGATAAGGTCTTCGTATTCTTTCATGATACGCCCGGCCTTGATAAATGCTTCCCAAGCTTTGGTCGGTTGTTTCAGTGTAATCAAAGTGGCTGCCATATTTACATAACTAATGAATATGGTATTGACCGATATACTATTGATGGTAGAGAATTCGAAGCGCTGCTCGTCGAGTTGATTTTTCTTCTCCTGATAATAGTAGAGTGAGTCATATTGCTTGATACGGTCAAAATATTTGGCTTTACATTCGTAGTAAAAGCTAATATCGTACGATGTTGGATAATCGTGGTGAAGGGCTTCGAGTCTGTCCAGATAGATTTTCATGGTGTCTGCCGGCGTATTATCCATAGCCATCATCTGTAAGGATTGTACTAGAACACGTTGTTTGTAAAGGTGTCCTGGCGGTAGGCTATCTGTAATCGGAAATGCGGCCTCGTGCATCTTGCGCGCCAAATCGAACTGAAACAGCGTTCTGTTACTCTGTGCAGCAGATAGAAGCATAATTCCT
>JBEBQJ010000201.1:0-8143 GCA_040395455.1 Sphingobacterium yanglingense
GATAATTATGGCTACAGTGTTGAACTAAAAGATTCCAGCTTATTGGATAAGCGACTTAGAGGAGTTGCGCCACTCACAAAAGCTGATGATATTTTATTTGTAATCAGGCATACCATGCAATTGGACATGGAGATTGTAGGGAAGAAAATAACGATTAATTAAAATAACTAACAAATTAACTTTATGAAACCAAGATTATTTACGCTTTTAGTCTTTTTACTCTATCAGGTAGGGGGATATGCTCAGCAAAAAGTAAGTATCGTACGTGCATTGGACGAGGTGACACGTGTATATGGTACTAAGTTTGCCTATGAAGAGGGCTTGTTAAATGGAGTACAGGTGAAGTCTTCCATAGTACCTAAAGACAAAAAGGTGCCGGTAGAATCAGCATTGAAGTCGCTTTTATATCCGAATGGTTTCCTGTTTCTATACGTTCAGGAGAATTACTATACAATTGTCAAAGACAATAAGTCTAATGCTCAAGGAGAGGAAGATGATTATTGGCGTACGATAACAGGCGAGGTCAGAGATAGTAAGGGAAAGCCTTTGGTTGGTGCTACTGTTCTGCCTGATGGATACGCCGTTCGTACGGGGGTTACCACTAGTAGTGATGGTCGTTATACATTGAGACTGCGCGAACCAACAGAAGCTTTAATATTTACCTACATGGGAATGGAGCCGGAGCGACGTGTCATCGCAGGAAATACACGTATTAACGTTTCAATGGGAGATGCCATAAATCAACTTGAAGAAGTTGATGTTGTTTCTACAGGATATCAGAAGATTTCAAAAGAAAGAGCAACGGGTTCATTTAGTCAGATCACCGCAAAGGATTTAAAAGAAACGCCTTCGATAAGCCTTTTAGAACGTATTGAAGGCTTGGCCCCAGGTGTACAGGTTGATTTGAGAACAAATTCGTTGACTATACGAGGTGTTAATACATTTAATACAGGAGGAGATAATTCTAAGCGCCCGTTGATTGTAATTGATGGTTTTCCAGCAATAGATCAGGACTTGGTAAGTGCTAAGAGCCCTTTTGCTAATAATTCTATATTAAGTAGGTTTAATCCTGAGGATATTGAAAGTATCACGGTTTTGAAGGATGCCGCAGCGGCCTCTATTTGGGGAAGTCAAGCAGCCAATGGAGTGATCGTGATCGAAACAAAAAAAGGTAGAATTCAAGCGCCAACTCTGTCTTTCAATTCGAGTTTGAGCGTATCGGCTCCTGCAGACTTGAATAATTTAAGTAGGATGACAAGTCGTGAATATATAGATCTTGAGAAGGAAATGTTCGGTTTGGATTTTTTTACTTCCAATCCAGAGGTTTGGGATCCTAGCTGGCAGAAGTTTAACTCCAACAAACCTTTGAGTGAAGCGATTCAACTGATGTTTAAAAGACAGAATGGAGAAATTACACAAGAACAATTGGACAGCCAGTTAGAACGTTTGTCACAAGTCAATAATACGGCTCAGATTCGAGACAATCTGTTTCAGCATGCTGTTTCTCAGCAGTATAATTTGTCGCTTTCGGGAGGTAATGCAAGGTCTACGTATATGGTCTCAGGAAACTATTCTAATGATATACCGGTCTTTAAATCAAATAATGCCGAGTCATATACCCTAAATTCTTCGCTGACAACAAATTTCTTGGATAATAGGTTGAACTTAACGACAGGACTTAATTATTCTTATACGAAAAATAAGTCTAACCAAGCGGCGATAAATGGAATCGGTAATACTGAACTGGGCTTAAGACCCTATGAACTTCTAAAAGATGATAGTGGTAATCTCGTACGACGTTCATTTGTGTTTACAGAAGGCGTTGCACAAGACCTTTATAATTTAGGTTTGTATGATTGGACTTATAATTCTATACAAGAATTAGGGTATTCCAATTACGTCGGGACAGACAACAGATTAAGATTTAATGCACAGTTAGATGCTAAAGTAAACAGTTGGGCGAGTTTGAGTTTAGGAGGGATGTTGCAGAAGTCGATGTTGGAGACAAATCAGCTGGATGAGTTGAATAGTTATGCAATGCGTCACTTCTTGAATTACGGCACGACCGTTGACTTTGCTAATGGTACATATAAAAGAAATCTTCCTCAAGGTGGAAAGCTAGTGACACGTAATGAAAATTCGACAGCTTACAATTTACGTCTACAAGGGAATATCGATAAATCATGGGATATCGTGACATTGAATGCTGTTGTTGGTGCGGAGATTGGATCACAAACTGGGTTGAACTATGGGCAAACGAGATATGGCTTCAATGAAGATACGTATTCATCGGCGTCATTTAATCCAACGGAACCTTATGAGATTATCATGGATGGATGGGGGACACAGCAGTTGGGATATGACGATGGGTCTGTAGGTAAGCCAAATATTAGGAAGTTATCTTATTACTCAAATGCAGCATTGAGTTTTTTGAATGGAAGATACGTCGTATCTGGTAGTGCACGTTTTGATGACCATACCTTGGTCGGTATATCAAGAGCAAATAGAGCGAAACCTATTTGGTCTGCTGGAGGTAAGTGGAACATAAAATCTGAAAGGTTTTTACAAAGCCAACACTGGTTAAATGCATTGAACGTTCGTGTAACCTATGGTGTAGGAGGGACAGTACCTCAAGGTGGATCCAATGTGGTCGTTATAGAGTTGTCAGGTATGGATAATCAATCCAATGAAGTGCCCGCAAATATCCGAAATCCCCGCAACCCTCGTGTTGGATGGGAAAAAGTATACACACAGAATTATGGGCTTGATTTTACTGTATTGAATAACCGATTAACGGTCAATATGGAGTATTATAAAAAGAATACGAAAGATATTCTTTATCCTTTCCTTTATAACCCAACTTATGGTTGGAGTACGTTAGAGTTTAACAGTGGAACTATGGAGGCCCATGGTTTTGACGTCGGACTAACGGGTACCGTAATTAAAAAGCAAGATTTCTCCTGGTTGTCTACACTAAATTTTGCGTATAATACGAATAAAGTTACTGATACTCGATTGAATGTCACTGATGTAAGTGGTTATATTTCAGGTCAGCTATTGGAAGGACACTCTATGGACTACATGTATGCTTATCGTTGGGCAGGATTGGATGAGGATGGGCAGTCCCTTATTTATAAAGCAAATGGAGATATCATCAAAAGTACAGAAGGTGGACGTAATTTAATAACACTTGATGATCTTGTGTACATGGGGCGTAAGACAGCACCTTATTTTGGTGGCTTTATGAATACCTTAAACTACAAAGGAATCAATTTAGGTGTACGTATCACTTATAACTTGGGCCATGTCGTGCGTAAAGAGTCGTTGGCAAGTTATCCGCAGTATGCTGGTTCGTACTATGGTATTTTGGGTACGCATACAGATATGGTAGATCGTTGGAGAGAGAAAGGTGATGAGGCTTTTACGGATGTACCTGGATTGAAAAACATTAATACCAACTCTTTCAATCGTTATAGAGATTCTGAAAAGATGGTAATTGACGCCGGACACGTCCGTTTACAGCAAATTTCACTAGGTTATAATATTCCAAGCTCTATGTTAGGCAAATTTCCTGTCAAATCTTTAGGCTTTAATGCTTCTGTAAGGAATTTAGGCATCATCTGGAGAGCAAACAAGGAAGGAATTGATCCTAGTTATGTCCGTCAGAATACATACAATAACTTAGCCCCAACAAAGAGTTATTTCTTTACAATAAATGCTACGTTATAACATTAGGTGTAAACAATATAAGATTATAAAAATGAAACTATCATATATCATAATAGCAGGTTTGTTATTGACGATGGGGGCTATTTCATGCAGGAAATATGTCGAAGTCGAGCAATATAATAGACGCGAATTAAAGTATACGACCGACTATCAATATTTATTAAATGATTTCAACTTATTTGGACAGGCATTTAGTATTCCAGTCATTTCGAGCGATGATATCGTTATCACTATGGAAGCACGTCAGAATACAACTGCAGATGATGTTTTTTGGCCCTTTACCTGGGCGGATCAATATTTTGCAGACGGTTTGAAAGATGCTACATGGGATGATTTGTATAAACAGATTTATACAGCAAACACAGTTATAGAGGGGGTGATGAATAGTGAGAATGGATCTGATAAAGAAAAGAAAGCTATTTTTGCAGAAGCTAAGCTGCAACGCGCTTATGCTTATTTTATCTTGGTAAATCTTTATGGAGAGATTTACAACCCCGCTACAGCAGCTTCTTCCATAGGTGTTCCTTTGTTGACGACACCAGATCTGTATGCTTCATTGGATCGTGCTTCGTTAGAAACAGTCTATGGTCAAATTGTGACGGATCTAACAGAGGCGGCTACGGGATTGCCAATAGTAGCGTCTAATAATCGTCATCCAAATGTTGGGACATCACATGCTATGTTAGCGATGGTTTACTTGCAAATGCGCGAGTTTGATAAGGCGTTTGAACAAGCGGACAGGGCTTTATCCTATCATGACCAGTTGTTTGATCTGAGAGAGTTAGCATTAGGCAATGTAACATTACCATTTTTAATTGCTAATCCAGAGACGTTTTTGTCTAAGAAGAATAAGCGTACGTATATGGAGCAGTTAAATCCTAGTACCCTTAGTAAGTTTGCTGAGAATGATTTACGCTTTACAAAATTAATTCAAAACTTACAATTTCAGCAAAATGTTCCTGCTGATGCCAAAGGGTTGGTCAAATGGTATAATGGTGATGGTGTTGAAGTCGGACCTACAGTAGCTGATATGTTGCTCATCAAAGCAGAGGTGTATGCTAGAAATGGTGATGCGCAAAAATCTATGGATCAGGTGAATATATTAAGGAAAAAGCGTTTCCTTGTTGAAGACTATACTGATTTGGTAGCTACTAGTTCTGATAATGCATTAGATTTGGTTATAGAAGAGCGGCAACGGGAGTTTATCGGTACAGGTAAAAGGTGGTTTGATATGCGTCGCTTCAATCTTGATGTTCGTTTGGCCAAGGAATACAGTCGGACATTTAGAAATGTTGAGCATAAGCTGGATGTCAACAGTAATAAGTTTGTGTATCCAGTCGCTGATTATTACTTGAATTTCAATCCAGAAATAGGTCAAAGTCCCAGATAATATAACGTAAATACATAATATGATGAAGAAAATAGTTTTAGCCGTATTCTTATTGATGGGAATTACCCTGCAAGCACAGGAGCAACCCTACAGCTCTGCTGTCTTTCCTTCCCAATCGGGTAAAGTAGGACAGAACTTACGTATACTTTATGATGCCAAAGGAGGAGATTTAGAGTTTAGCGACGAAGTATCTGTTGCTGTTTCTCGGTTTCATAATGATATCTGGAAGATGGAACAGTTTGCTATGAAATCCGTAGGCAATAAGCAATGGGAGTACCTGTATCCAGTTTCCGACTCGACGCTTTTTGTTGGTGTGAAGTTCTTTCAAGGAGATCTCTATAGTCCAGATATTTTAGATAATAACAGTAATAAAGGCTATGGACTGAAGATTTTTGATCGCAAAGGAAAAGCACAGAAAGGCAGTTTTTTAGCTGAGGCTTCGTTTATTGTGCCGACTTTAGCGAGGGGAGCAATTATCAACTATTATGAAGGAGAGCCATCTTTAGATAAAACATATTTGTCGGGGATTATTAGGGAAGAGGAAAAACTATCGGGAAATGCTATTTCATCAAGATATAAATTATACCTAGGTGCTCAACGTCTGCTTTTGACCGATCAGGAATTGGCACCTGTAGCGGAAAAGGTCGTGAATCAGCTATTGTCCGACAGGTCTATATCTGCTGACGATTTGGGCGATTTACAGTTGTTTTTACAACATCAGATTAAGCAAGATAGGTTAGCAGAGCAGGTAGGCAAACGTATTACCGAACAATATCCAAAAAGTGCTACTGCACGTTTTGTTGCTTATAGCAATATCCGAACGTCGAGTAATAATCTAAACGAGGTGGTGGCTTCATATGAGGATTTTTTAAGTCGCTTTCCGATTACGGAGTGGCAAAAAAATCCGGACAATAAAGGTTTTATTTATTATGCTGTGTACAGGGGCATAGGTACTGGGTATTTTGATACCAAGCAGTTCGATAAATTTCAGGCGCTGTTCAAAGATATTGACTTCCGGACTTCCAACGAGTTGTTGCGATGGAATGTCATGCGGGCTTATATGTTTAATACAGTAGGGAAAGACTCGCTCTATCATATTGCCGAGCCTCTTATTCAAATGCTTATCTCCAAAAAGGGCGATGGTTCTTATAGGAGCGATTTTATGAACAAACAAGCCGCCGATTCTAATATGAACAATCAAATGGATGATCGCTTGTTTACGCATATTTCCCTATTGAATGATTTGGGCCGTTACGATGAAGCGCGCAAATATTTCTTCGAGTTATCGGATAAAGGTAAGTATGGCAATGCCGAATTGAACGATATCAATTTGCATGTACTCGAAAAACTTGATGCAAAGCACGATATTCTCCCTTTATTAGAGATGAGTATCAAAGCTAACGCCGTGACACCTCGTATGTTTGATACCCTCAAGTCGCTGTATCAGAAAAGCCATTCCGGTAGTTTAGAAGGTTATGATCTATACCTAGCCGGTTTACAGTCTGTTGAACAGCGAGCTGAGTTGGAGGCTTATGTTAAGGAGCATCTAAATGTCAACTATCCGATTCCAGATTTTTCTTTGGAGAATGCCGATGGAGGCTATATAGATCAAGATGATATGAAGGATAAAATCGTGGTCATGGATTTTTGGGCTACCTGGTGTCGTCCGTGTATCATGGCATTCCCAGGGATGCAATTGCTCGTAGATAAATATGCCAACGATTCTCAGGTAGCGATTTATATGGTAGGTACGATGCAGACAGACGATTACCGTACCAAGTCCGTTAATTTTGTGCGAGGAGAGGGGTACCGATTTACGTTATTGCACGATGCCGAAAATGAAGTAAATGGACAGCAGGATAAGTTATTCAAATCTTTGGTTACACCAATATTCAAGGACTCGTCTATTCCACGAAAAATAGTCCTGAAAAATGGAGTTATCCGTTATTCTTCAGGAGGGTATTCGGGAAGTCCTAGCAAGCTGATGGATGAGCTCTCACTGGTTATTGAAAAGCTGAAAAGTGAATAGTTTACAGCCATTTTACCCAGGTGCTAATAGAAATTGTTGAGATTATAAATTATAACAGATAGATGAAAAGAACAGGAATACTTCTGGGGATGGTCGGAGTAGCTTTTTCGCTGCAGGCACAGATGAATCCAAAGTATAAGTTTGAAGAAGCATTGAAATTGATCCAGGACAATTACGTGGATCGCGTCAATGATGAGCATTTGGTAGATGCGGCTATACGTGCCATGATTGCAGACTTGGATCCGCATTCCCGCTATACCAGTAGAGAAGAAGCAGAGGCTATGCGTGAAGGGATGAGCGGTAGCTTTGCAGGAATTGGCATCCAATTTTTGAAAAGCGGAACGCAGACATTCGTTACGGTAGTTAATCCCGATGGACCCGCTATGAAAGCAGGTGTACGGGTAGGGGATGAGATTCTGGCCATCGACGGTGAGTCCATCAATGGAGAGACTTGGGGGAATAAAGAGATTATGCTTAAGCTGCGTGGTGAAAAAGACGTACCTGTAGTTCTTGGTTTACTTTCTCCTGGCACGACTGAGCAAAAAGATATTCGTATCGTACGGGGTAATATTCTAGAACGCTCCGTAAGAGAAGCTTACATGGTCGATAAAGAAATCGGTTATATCGGTCTATCCATTTTCAATCTCTCCACGCGTCAAGAGATTGATGGCGCAATCCAGAAGCTACAGGAGCAGGGGATGAAGAAATTAATTTTGGATTTGCAGAGTAATGGGGGAGGTTATGTGCAATCGGCAATTGGCGTTGTAGACGAATTCCTGCCGAAAGAAAAGATGGTCTTCTATTCTGTACCTAATGAAGGAGGTAAGGATTATTATTACACAGGCGGTTTTGGTCGGTTTTATAAAGGAGAACTTGTCGTATTGATCGATGAATCTACAGCATCATCCAGCGAGATCGTTACTGGGGCCTTACAGGATTGGGATAGAGCTGTAGTCATAGGGCGTCGGAGTTTCGGAAAAGGATTAATGCAACGC
>JBEBQJ010000202.1:0-8108 GCA_040395455.1 Sphingobacterium yanglingense
GTAAACGAAATCGGTAAAACACCCCAGATCCTTATTTTTTTCACTGGGTTCAATATCACTTTTGGATCGATGGACAAACCTTCATCGCTTGCCGGGGGGTCGTTTGTTCACTTTTTCGGCGATGAGGTGAAGTATTTTGGTAAAAAGAAGGTTGCTCCGATGCTTAAGGCCAGCCGGGGCTATCGGGAATTATACGGGCATTCTCCTTACTATCGTGGTAAAACCTTTACAACGGATATGCCAGACATCAACAACATCGGCGAAGAGGACTGGATATTGAATTATGTGGATGAAATGGATGTGGACGGTATGGAAAAACTCATGGAAGTTTCCCTGATCAGAAATGAAGCCCTGCAGGAACAGGTTCGGTACGAACAGGAAGGAAATGTCACCGAAGCGGCAAAGAAGAAAAAAACATTTGAGCGATGGAATGAACGCTGGCATGAAATGCGACGCAAACCGGAGTGCCAGACGCTTTTCATGGTGAATTCGTCCTATGTAAATATTGATATTCTTTCCCCGGAATATATGGAAGATGCACTAGCCGACGATATGGGCGATGTGGAACCTGCTCTATTATCGATAGAACCAAAGGTAAAAGCGAATGTGAGATTTTACAGCCAATTGTCTGCGATACATTTCTATCAAGATGGTTTGGATACAGTCTGGGCGGAACGGTTCAATTTTATCAATAAGGCTGACTGTAGAGAATTAAAATATCTGGACCTGAATAGTCCAATAGATATTGGAGTAGATTTTGGCAATATGATTTCTTTGGTTATTGGACAACATGAAGTTGCTAAAAATATTTATAGACTGTTAAAATTCATGTATGTTATTCCAAAAGAATGGATACCAGAATTAGCAGCAAAATTTAAAGAATACTTTGAACCACATCGAAATAAAACAATCTATTATTATTATGACCGTTCAGGAAATAACTATCAAAAACAGGGTGTCGATCACGCTTCTGAACTGGCACATGCTATTGAAATTAATATCGATGATAACGGCAAAGAAGTGCCATCCGGGTGGCGTGTGATACCAATGTCCAAGACACAGGGTATAATCCCACAACAGGAAGAACATTCATTTATGCAGAAAATAATGTCTGGCGCAGTTCAGGGGCTTCCAACATTACTAATTGATTTTTGGCAATGCAAGGAAATTCGGCTTAGTATGGAGCTTACCCGAACAATATACGTCACAAACAAGGCCGGAGTCAAGCAGATAAAGAAGAAAAAGACCTCCGAAAAACTTCCGGCTGAAAAGCTACCGACAGAATCGACCAACCCTTCAGATGCTGCAAAATATATTCTTATGCGCCCTTTATGGCGGGATATAGCAAAACGTTACAACACGTCAAACGTTGGTACGGCTTCCGTCAGAAAATAGGAAATCATTGTCCTTTAATTGGGGTTTACATTGTGGCATATTTGCTTCATGACAGTATACGAAGCCATTAAGCAAATGCGTGATCTATCCAAAAAAGGTGAACCTTTCTCGTTCACCTTTGCATCGTACTCCAAAACCAAGGATTCCAGCGACGGTAATATCCATGTGTCCAGAGGACTTTTAAGAAAAAGGGATTCAGAAGCAAACAATCAATATGCAGATTGCCAGGAATCTTATACTAACCTCGATACAGGTGAACCCCGCCACTTTTGGCAATGCTGTCTACTGGTTTTCAATGGTCAAACCCTAACAATTTCATAACAATGTCCGCAAGCATCGACAAAATAGGTAAGAATTCTGCAGCAATTAAACTTGGAACCGGAAAGGTCTATATGGTTAGCTGTGAGTCATACACGAATAGGCATAGTCACTTTTCGGATTTCCAAAACGATTGGGAATCGTACGCATCGTATGTGCAGGGTAAAAAGATAGTTCCATACGGACCTAACGACAATTTGCCACAGGTCATTAGGGATGTCATGGGAACCAACCATATTGCCCCAGGTATTATCGAACGGCGAAACGGGTTGATCTACGGACAAGGCCCGTTGCCTTATGAAACTGTGATCGAAGACGGTAAACCTGTAAGAAAGTATACTTTCGACAAAGAAATCGATGACTGGTGGAAATCTTTTGATTCCCGTAAGTTTATCGAAATGTCGATGACTGAATTTGCACACATGAAAGGTGTATTTGTTCGTCGGCACCAGTCTAAAGGATGGCGAATAGGTAGACAAAACAGAATCAATGAGTTAGTAGTAGTACCCTCAATTAATGCTCGACTTGCATTCCCCGAAGAGGGCAAAGAACTTCGTCTGGAAAATGTACCCGCGATCTATACCGGAGACTTTCCGAATCTGTGTACTACTACGGGAATTACCACCTATCCGATTTACAAAAGTTCCGATCCGTTCAAACATGAGGTTGCGATGAATTATCACAACAGCTACACTTTTGCTTACAATTTTTATTCCATGCCTTCTTTCATGGGGACGCTTAAATGGCTTATGCGTTCCTCAGAAACACCCGACATCATCGAATATTTGACGATAAACGGAATTTCAGCTGCTTGGCATATCCATTCGCCCGCCGAATATTGGGACAATAAGAAAATTGAGCTTTATAAAGAACATTCTGGTAAGCCGGAAGAATTCATCAACCAGAAATTGGACGAACTCAAAGACGAACTTTTTGAATCGATAGCCCGCGCATTAACTGGTAAAAAGAATGCTGGTAAATTCATTGAAACCGTTGACTTCTTAGACCCTTCTGGAAACCGATGTGAGTGGAAAATCGAACCTTTGGATCAAAAAATCAAAGATTTTATTGAAGCCCAAGTCAAAGTTTCCGACACTGCCGTACATGCTGCAATGTCGGGCATGAACCTTCACCCCTCTTTGGCCAATGTGATGGTGCAGGGCAAACTAGCCAGCGGATCAGAAATGTTGTACGCATTGAAATTGTTCCTTACCACAGATGTAAGCATCCCCGAAGAAATTATTTTCGAACCCGTAAATCAAGCTATTGCGGCCAATTGGCCCGGGAAGAATATTAAAATTGGATTTTATCGTGATCCCGTAAGTTCGGAACAGGATACTAAACCAAATGAACGCCTTAGAAATACTGCATAATGAAAAGAAATTCAACAATATAAAAATTGGCATTAGCTGCATTCAATAATGATGAAGAATTACTGAATAAATTTAAGTTTCGAAGCCTTATTCCTGTGAAAAAACGAGAAATTAAAATAATTCATTCTGAAAATATCGAAGAACAAGCGCAATATTGGTCAGACATGGCTGATTCCACAGCCGGAACAATGCTGTCAATAAACTGTTTGCGCATGTCTGTAATGATAAAATCCAGATCTAACAACAGGTGATTATGAGCAAACTATTAATAAAAGACGGTAAAACACTCGCTAAATTGACGGGTTCGTGGTACGAAAACAGTCTCTTTTCCCGAATAGAAACCGATCTTGAAAACGAAACTTTTGAACTGGGTAAGGTAATCGGTCAAAATATCATCGATCATGCCCTCACGGTTCTAGAAAACTCAACCCCTGACGATACCGAAAAAGAAACCTTGCGTTTGATACAGGTATCGGTCGGTCTAATGGCTGTATATCGCTATTTCCAGTCAAATCTTGTCAGCCATGAAGGAAATGGCCGCAAAATGAAGATTGATAGCCAGAACGAAAAGATGGCTTGGGAATGGATGATTGAAAGAGACGATAATTCGCACCTACTCAAAGCACAGCGCGCCCAGGATCGGTTGATCGAACATCTGGAAAAAAACAATGTGGAAAGCTTCAACGA
Source organism: Sphingobacterium yanglingense (assembly GCA_040395455.1). Classification (GTDB taxonomy): domain Bacteria; phylum Bacteroidota; class Bacteroidia; order Sphingobacteriales; family Sphingobacteriaceae; genus Sphingobacterium; species Sphingobacterium yanglingense_A. Next base: position 3,774 of record JBEBQJ010000202.1, read on the forward strand.
CAGTGAAGAGCGAAAAGATTTAAAATCACTTTTCCTGAACAATACCCGGAAGTTTGAATACTATTTCCCTATCGATCTATCTGGAAGATTCTATCACGGTGTCAGTCCATTGATCCGGGAGATTCAGGACACCTATATCGCAGATGCTTTCGAAGAAGATTACCTGCCGTTTTTAGCTCGATTTCAAAAAGATGAACTGAACGAAGCTGATAAGCTACTCATTGGTTTTGTTTGTCGTGCAGAAGCGCTATACACCATTGCCCTTGCCTGCAGGCGCTTTTCCCTTACGGTACTGCCACAGACCGTTGTTAAGAAGATTAAAGCAGCTATACAGACAACGGAAGCGACTAAGGAAGCTGCAGCAAAGGAAATAGACCGATACATCTATGAACTGGAAAAAGATGCTTGCGAGCATTTAAATAAACTGAAACGGCAGCGCTACAAGTCCAGTCCAGAGTATACACAACGGACATTGCTACCGAAAAACGATCCAAGACAAAAATTTGCGAGAACATAACATGCACACATTATTTATCGAAGAAAAAAACAAGACTATCCAGATTGCGGACTGTTGGGATGAACTTAATCCAAAGCAACTTGCGTTTGTATTCCAACACGCGTTACTCGTGACGGAAGGTAAACTGGATTATACGCAGTTTTGTGTTCTTGTTTTCAAATATCTAACTGGTTTACAAATAGGTGCGCAATATGTTGCAAAGGAAAAATTGAACTTGAATTCAAAGATAAATGAACAGATCTATATGATGGCAACCAACTTGTGTGGCTGGGCATTCTACAAATCAGATAAGGGTCTGGAACTAGATTATAATTCATTTGTCAATCCGTTCAGAACGATAAAAGTATCAAAATCAATCAAGCTGCATGGCCCAACGGATTTGATAGCTGATCTTACGTTTAAAGAATTTAGGTACGCTAAAGACCTCATGGACTATTGTGTGTCCGCAGAAAAAGAAGGTAATATAGAAGAAGCACGGGTACTTATGGATCAATTTATTTCATGCCTTTACCGGACGGGTACCAATGGAAAAAGAAAGCCACTCCAAACAGATGACATTGAAGTTATTTCGAAAGATGTCAAAAATATACCTGCATGGCAAAAGCAATGGATATTGGTTTGGTTTTCGTTTTGCGTGAGTTACATGCAAACCGTCCCGTTTGAAATTGATGGTGTCGAAGTGGATCTGGAAATAATTTTCCCAAAATCAGAAAATGAGACCGATAAAGGTTTTGGGTGGTCTGGTATTCTTATCGATATCACGAAGTCACAAGTATTTGGGACATTGGAACAATGCGACAATTATCCGTTATTCCAGGTGCTGTTGTTCTGGTATAAAACACAACTTGAAAACATTAAAGAAAGAGCGAGAAAACAATGATACTACTATCCAAATTCGAAGAATTGGCAGAAACCTTCAAAACCTTATTGGGACTTGAAGAATTTTTTGTCACCAGCACGGCGGAACAAACGCAAAACCTTTTACAAGATCGATCTGGAACAGCCCTTATATGCGTTATCCCTTCTACCTTTTTCGAGGGACCAAATCCAGATGCCGCGAAATCAATGGAAGAATCGATCATCTATGTTGTCCAAAAAGAACGGGACGGACAGGCGCATTCAGATCAGTTGCAACAGTATAAGGAAACACAGTCCGATATCATCAAAATCAAGGATAAATTATTTGGGGCGGACGAGGAAGAATGTAAGACTTTCCCTTTTATAGAAATCAGATCAATGATGATCGATCCCGAATACAATATCTTTGGTGGATGGATCGGTTATTCAATTAAATTTAAATTTTAGTATCTTTGGATATGGGAACATTAAAGAAAATAAAACGCAGTAGATCAATTACTATTGGTGATATATCTAAAGTTATACTAACCATAGATAAGCTTAAGAAAAATGGAGTTTTGAAAACAACTGATCTCGGTTATTTCGAAATATTCCCAGACATTATTGAAAAAAATGAGCATAAGCAGGCATTTTGTAAAAACCTGTACTTTTATGCCCGCCAAACCGATCTTATTAAAAAAGGTGAAACGCTAGATCTTATCAATATGGAAGATAATTCGCTGATCGCGCTAATTACTGCAGAGGGAACAACTTTCCTGAAATCAGAGCAAAAATAATCCCCAACAAATAGCAATTGAAAAGCCTTGAAAATTCAAGGCTTTTTTTGTTTTTCTACCGACTTAAAAGGGAAAACTACCGTTTTTAAGCCCTATTTCGGAATAAAAAACTTGTAAAAAACTGAAAAACAGATAAATATCAAGATTTTCAAAAATCAATTTTTGTTTGACGCGCAACTCTGCCCGGACCACTCAGAGCCTTTTTTGCACTTGCACGGTCCCTTTGGAGGGTGAAATATGAGAAAACCCAGCTAAATGGCCTTTAAAGGGCTTTTTTGATCTAAAAACGTCCTTTAAGCTTGTTTAACGCCGTTCTCCCGTCTTATGCCCGATTCCCTGTCCTTTACTACCGACCGATGACTGGCTAATTTCGAACATGGATAATAACATCGAACTACGGTTCATTGGCGATACACTCCGGGACGAAGCCCAGCGGCTCTTCAAGAATCAGGCTTTGGCAATGACCAAAGAACTGAAATTCCATACCTCAGATATCATCGACCAGCGGAAGGCAGAGGTCAAGAATACGGGTCCAGTCAACGCAACTCTAGAACTCTCTTTCACGGACTATACCAGACAGCTAGATATCAAGAAAGAACGGAATGGTAAGCTTAAGAGCTATCGCATTTATAACCGCTTTGTATTTGGGCATTACTATGCCATTGCCTACCGACTCATGTATGACCTAACTGATGAAGTCCGTAATAATATCCGAGCATCATTTAACACCCCTTAAGAATGGCTAGCAAACTGACACAAGAAGACTTGGTATTAAATATCATCGTTAACGGGAATACTGCTAAATCAGAGATCGGTAAGGTAAGCCGTGAACTGGTGGACAGCAAGAAGAAACTGGAAGCCGTCAACGATGAAATGAAAAAGCTTGAACGGAACAACCAGACCGGATCGATCCGATATCAGGAATTAACTGCACAAGCTGATGCGTTGAATACTTCGATCGCCGAACAGAAGACACGATTGTCTCAATTGAATGCAAGCCTTAAGCTCGAAGAAAAGTCAACGACTGAGTTAACCAAAGCTTATCGAAACCTTAAGATTCAGCGAGATATGGCTGAACCTCATTCGGATAACTGGAAAGCCCTCGACGAACAGATGAAGGCTATCCGTGATCGTCTTAAGGAAATCAATGCCGGATCAGAAGAAACAGGAAACTTCATTACCAACCTAACATCGAAGTATACCAAGCTTACAGGTGCGCTTATTGCTGGGGCTGCAGGACTAACGGCAGCATGGTCCGGTATAACCAAAGCAACGGATCGTTATGCGGAATTCGACGATAAGCTTTCAGATGTTATGAAGACCACCGGTCTAACTAAGGAAGCTGTCAAGGGATTAAACGCAGAACTTGAAAAGATCGATACCCGTACCAGTCAGGACGATTTGCTTGGCCTTGGTCGTATTGCTGGTAAATTGGGCTATACTGACGTCAACGAGATTGCTGGTTTCGTTCGGGCTAATAACGAATTGGTAGTAGCGCTGAACGAAGACCTGGGCGGTGATGTTGAAGAAACGGTCAACCAGGTCGGTAAGCTGATCGATATATTCAAGCTAAAGGATATCTACAGCACCGAAGACGCTTTCCGTAAAGTCGGTAGTGCCATCAATGAATTAGGGGCCGCAGGAACAGCGAATGAAGGGTATATGGTTGGACTCGCTGGAAGACTTGCTGGTATTGCTCCCCTTGCCAATGTTTCAATTGACAAAATATTTGGTTTAGCAGCGACCCTCGATCAATTAAAACAATCGGAAGAAGTTGCAGGAACTGCTATTTCAAAGTTGTGGATTAATATGGCAGGTGATGCTAAAACATACAGCAAGTACGCCGGTATGAATGTAAAGGAATTCCAAACCTTACTCGAAAAAGATTTCATGGGGGCATTTCTTAAAGTACTTCAGGGTGTTAAAAATTCATCTTCTGGTATCAACGAACTAGCGGCTACGCTTGGAGATCTTGGTCAAGAAGGCGGGCATGTTGTTCAGGTTTTAGGCTCACTGTCTAACAACATCGATATGCTTCAAAGTTCGATGTCACTCTCGAATCAAGCAATGGCGGAAGGAACCAGTCTAACAAAGGAGTATAACGTTAAAAATGAAAATGCTGCCGCCCAGTTGGACAAAGCGCGCAAAGAAGTTAACAAGTTCTGGCGGGAATTAGGTGAAAAG
>JBEBQJ010000203.1:0-8024 GCA_040395455.1 Sphingobacterium yanglingense
CATACGTGTTGGTCATTAATATTTCAGCGATAAGGCATTGAATTTCCTCCGATTCCCCATTAAAGCTTTCTTGTAATACAGCACACGTTTCTATAGCTAGCGACTTTTTGAATAACAGTCCTCGCAAAGCTTCGTGTTTTAGATAACTATCATTAGTATGCATGAATAACTCCAGGAGAGTCCCTTCCTCGCCCCCCATCTGATAACCAAAAGACCCTGAGTTTCGGTTAGACAGATTACCTTCAATAACATCATCCAACCAACGCTCGTACCAGTCTAGAAAGTCCTCTTCAAATGAAAATTGTGGCATTTGTCGGTCACCATCATCAATATTAACGATTCTTCCCATGTGCGGACCATTTAGGACCAATGCGTGATGGAATGTACAGCCTTGGGTACCCAAAATAAAAACACCTTCCCAGAGCGCCGCTTCACGTTGCTCAAACTCATTATCATTATCTCCAGCTTGGTCCATATAATCTACTTCCTTTTGCCATTCCTCAATAGGCATTCCGGGATAAATCTTTGTGGAGGCCTGAATCTGTGTGTCAGCATAATCATTATAGGAGATTGAAAAATATTCTCCAAAGCTATAAAGTCCATAAAAAGGGCCAGCACCTGAGCCGTTGTATGAAGAACCTCCATTGCCTACTTGAGTGACAAATAGCTTGTAAGCTAAAGGTATGAGGACATTATGTGTACGTTCAAACTCTTCTACTACCTCAAGCGCAATCGGAGGATTCAATTGATATTGATGTGCATCGGCCCCAAAGACCTTGAAATCGTTGTCGGAAGCTTTGGCGCTGACCAGCTTATCTTTGATGCGTTCTATCTGTAGTTGATAATCTTTCATTATTCTTCATGAAATTTTAAGAACGGTAAAATTAGAATCTTTGTGCCATAAGTTATATCCCTACAATCAGTGAATATAGTTCCTGTAGTCGTTTTGTAGAGGGGGTAAAATAGAAATAGATGGCAGGTAGACACAAACAGCTTTGACAAAAAATAAAAAATAACCAATTTTGAGCTTAACGAACAACATCTAAAATAGATATTAAATATTGAAAAATAATACTAATTCGATATGAGTAATTTAAGGATATCAAAAATAGTAGAACGCGTCAATCAATTGTCCGAAGTAGACGATAGCTTAGATATCACTTGGATTGGAGCTTCTGATAATGCGGCTATTCAAACGCTCGAAACTGCTTTAGGCGTTAAGATCTCGGGATCATTTCGGGATTTTATTCTCCAAACGGGAGGTGGAGGTTTAGCAGATTTATATATATCATCGATTTCCAAGGACGAGCCCTTAAGCGGCTGCTACAACGATACAATTTATTACAAAGAAGACTGGTGCCCGCATAAGCTTCCTGATCATCTAATCGTTATACAACGGGATTTTGACGACAACGAGCCCATGTGTTTAGATACCTCAACCGTGATTAATGGAGATAATCCGGTAGTCCTTTATTATTATCAGAGCACGGGAGAAATAGAGAAAATAGCGGATAGCTTTTCCGCTTATTATCACGAGTTCTTGACGCCATATTTTGAAGATAATGATATTTAGCCATTATTTTCATTAAATAGGAGTGGCACAATCCCCTCTTTTTTAGCCTTGATATTTATAAAAAAAGGAAGATTGAAAATACAATCTTCCTTTTTTTATAAATAATTAAAACAAATCAAACCTTAGATTGTTATTAGTCCGAGTGTCGCATTAATATCTACCTACGATATACTGGACAAACGACTTGTTTTCTCGTATTATTGGTTAAAGCGGACTCACCCTTTCTGTTGTTTATGAGATTGAGAGAATTGTTCCCAGAACTCATCATCGTGTAGTGACGCTGTGCTAGGAAAGCCCTGTCCAAGGTCCAAAGCGAGATTAAAATAAGGAGCAAGTTTTGACTGTTTGATAGATAAGCCGAGAGGGGGGAACTATGAAAAACACATTAAGACTTTACTTTGTTTATGCCTACTAATAACCACATTACTCCGCTACCTCTTAAAACGAGCATCCTGTTTTGGTTGAACGTAATATTTCTTTTGATACTCCTGTTGAGTTGAAATAGAGCGTATTGCTAAGAACGGTCAATCATAACGAAGACTTATTCAAAATAAGACTTCGCATACCTGTTCTTGGCCGTCGCCCAGCGAAATGTACACTCCATCTATATCGATTACAGAAATCAGAACGTGTTTACAGACATCACTGCTCCTTGTTACGACCAGCTGAATTTTTGGAAAACCTGACTTTGTTTTCGGTCGATATAAAGGCTGATCTCATCCTCTCCAAATCCACTGTAATTGTATCCCGTTACTTTACCAATCAGTTCATTGCTACGGGTAGTAATCCCCGTTTTGCTCAGCTTTTCAAATATTTTTCTTTCGTGATCAGAGTCGTCATCAGTATAGGCGCCACCTTGGATAAATTTACCTGTCTCTGCATATTTATCTCTCGTTATCCAGTAGTTTAGGAGCCCATTTACATAATGGTAATAGTCAAAAGAGACTTTCTTTCGACGTTTATTTTGTAGAGCTAGATGGCTGCTTTTGACTTCTTCCCATGTTTTATAGGTGAGATAATCCGTTTTGTTTTCAAGATATTCCTGCTCTGCTTCCCGATACCATTCGTTTAGCGAAGCATAGGTTTCTATCGCACTTAAGTCTCCCCAAAATTTGTATTTTTCGCCTGTCCAGTCAAATTTGATGTAATCATAGTTGAATAGGTCGTCTTTAAAGTCCAATTCCGGATTGCCATTTCCCCACACCGTTAGAAAATGAACTTTACCTTCCCCTTTGTTCATTGTAGCGAGGTCTATGGTCAATAGCGGGAAAAAGACAGTTTTCAAAAAATCCATTGGTTCTTCAAACACCTCTTCGATAGTAGGATATAATTTCATATTCGTTTTTGTTATCATTGATATACCTGTTTCAACACCCTCTAATATAGGAGTAATAATAGATTAAGCCTTGGTATTCTTAAAATTCAATTTCAGGTGTCAGTGAAAGAGGCTTTTACGTTAAACCAATGATTATCTTTTTGTATCGGGTTGAGTGACCTAGCAGTTATAATAAGGTTCAGGTGTTTCCACTTCAACTCCCAGAAGCTCTTGTAGCGGTTGTACATACTCGTCCATTGCACCTTGTTCTCCATAATAAATAGTAATCAAATCCTGCGATTTTAACTGTACAGACAATTCCATATAGCCACCACCTTTTGCTGGCAGCACATTTTGTATAATAATTTTATGTACCTCTTCGCGGTCGAATAGAATTGCATATTGATCTCCCGTAAAGCCGAAGGTGTTGTCATCTGCCAGCCAAGCAGCTTGCTGATGTTGAGCATTTTCTTCCAACAGAAGTGGGATTCCAATGACATGGACATTGTTTCTATAATCTGGCTGAAAACCGAGTGACAGCTTAAACTGCAATATTTGCGTAGTTTGTGGATCCAACGCTAGTTTGTCGGACAAAATAGCGTCTGCATAGTCCCTATGGTTATTGATCATCAGCGATGTTCCCCCATCATCGTATTGACTTTCCACATCGTAAGTATAGCATATGGACAAGCTTATGCCTCCTAAGTCAAAGGTCAAATATTTCTGGTCGTCACGTTCGTACCCCGCCTCATCGATAGCCGTAGGAATTTGGTCCAGCCAGAGTTTCCGCAAATCGTAATAGCTTTTGTCCGTATTGGACTCCGCATATAAGGTTGTGAAATAGGATTGAACCCCGATGTTTTGGCGCTCGTTCTTATCATAATAAAACTCTAGAACATCAATTATCAATGAACCTATCCGAATAGGATGGTCGATTCTGAAGTAACTCGTTTCAAACTCCGATTGATACAGATGACCGATATTGAGTTTTAGAAAATCCTCATAAGTCGTGTCCCAGGATACAAATACAGGTGGAGTTGATAGCACTTCAAATCCCGCTACATAGTCCGTACGCCTTTCCGCAGATATTGTATAGTTTTCCGTTCTTTTAGCAATCCAGATACGCTGCTTCTGTTCCTTTTTGCTTGCTATGGTTTTGTAGAATAAAGCATCGTCAAATCCAAAACGTTCTGTCAGTACAGGATAGATTTTGGAAAATCCCTGCTGGCCGACTGGAACATAATGTTGCCTGTAGTCGAATAAGAAGAGGTAGGGCTTTCCAGCAAGGACTTCAACATAGGCATATTTTAATAGCGCTAAATCAACACTTTCCTCATGCGCATGGTCCTCATAAAAAAGATGGTCATCCTTGATATAGATATTTCCTGCTTCAGTTTCTTTAGGAAAAGCGTTATTCTTCTTGAATAGGTTGAACATAAGTGTAAAGTTAGTATTAAAGGATGTACAAGGTTATCGTTTTTTTCTAATCAGTTCCAGCTGTTCGCCCTGTTTTACGATGTTGAAAAGCATTATTTCCGATGGACTGAATATTTCAGTAGCCGTGTCACAGGTCCCTGAGCGGACGATGCTATCCAGTTCCATTTTTACCTCGTTCGTATCGGTAAAATAATACCTACCAGATATTTCAGTGAAACAATCATTACCACATTCCCAGGAATCATAGCTTTTGAATTGGCCGTCAGCCATAAAGCTCACCGCATGAAAGTTGTAGATCGTTGCGGTATCTGATTTTGGCGATAGGGAATATGTCGTTTCCCCATTTAGCGTTATCAGTTCCCCGGTATTAATAAGCCAACTGCTGTTTTTTAGGTAATCAGGGAAACCAGAGTTTTTTCTTTCTTTACGGGCGCAGTTGGTACCCGCCAATAACATAGCCCCCACGAGAGAGAACACAAAAATCTTCTTCATAATAGCGTACCGTTGTCTTTCCATCTTTCGTTATACCCCTACATACATGAGAATTGGTATTCAGTCAATGTATAGCAGGGGTAAAGATATTCAAAGTACTGTACCGTAGCTATCCCCGATAATAGTGGTTTTTTGTTAACGAGATAAACCTCGCTTCAAGCAAGTGGGTGTACACTCGGACTTTGGGCAGAGACCACTTTGCAGGAGTATATGCGGCTTAACGCTTTGCAGCCCAGATTTCGATTTCTATTTTAAGCTCTGGAAGTCCTAAAGCTGTTACATAAGCAATAGTCATCGAAGGATATATCTTTCCAAAGAACGCACCCCATTTTGTATCCATAAACTCCCAATCTATTTCCTCTGTAGCCCAGATATTCACTTTGATCACATCATCAGTAGACAAGCCTTGACTTTTCAAAATCTCTTCGATATTAACAAAGGTATAGGCCACTTGTTCATTTATTGAATTAGGGATAGTACCATTACAATCTATGCCAATCTGACCTGAAAAAGCATATAGATCAGCATTTTTAGGGATTATCGTGACGTGCGAATAGCGACCGACAGGCGCAGGGACATGCTCAGGATTAAGTCTTATTACTTTTTGATTTTCTTCTGTTCTCATTTTTTACTGATTTATGAATATTAGCACAAAATTAGAAACAACGATTTTAATAGAATTGGATAAAACCGACAAATATTTAGGGTCGCAGAAAATCTATAAATTCCATTTCGGGAAATTTAGCAAAGTTTCATCCGTATGATGCAAAAAGATCTTTGGCGTTGTCCCGGTAAACTCCTTAAACTCTCTGATATAATGCGATTGGTCAAAATAGCCATTCTCATAAGTGATAGTGGTCAGGCTATCCAATTTTGATTTCCGTAAAACATCTAGACCAGATTGAAAGCGCATAATTCTCGAAAACATTTTGGGAGACATACCCACATATTGCTTTATCAATCTTTCCAATGACCGCTCGGAGAGGGCCATTTCGCTTTGTATGTCTTTCAATGGCGTGCCTTTTTGAAGAAGAACACATGCAAATTCTGCTTTTTTTCGATTGATTTCGGCTCCTTGTATTCGGTTTAGAAAGAAATCGGATATAAGCCCTATCTTTTCACCTATAGATTCCACATTCAGTAACTGTTCAAGGATTTTTTCTGAGACAAGATATTCTAAAGGGATATTTTGATTGCTCAGTTCAAAAGCATCCATATTAAATATAGCTTTCAACGCGGTAGGCTGCAGATAGACTCCGATAATCCTAAAATATCCTGATACGCTATTTTCGATATATTGAGACGATTGGCCATAGACATATATTTGTGGGAGAGCCAAACCTTTGTTGTCGTAAAAAAGAGACGGTCCTTCCTGGTATATCAATGCGGGTACTCCATCCGGGATGACCCTAAAAAATGTCTTCTCAGCATTAGCTGTATGGTCTTCCAATACCCAAAAGTATTGGATGTAATCTTGTAACGCCTTGATGGGAAGAAATTCTTGATAAGCCATTTCCTTACCTCTTTTTTAATTCATATTCACTGCATCCGTTCATCAGAGAGATTACAGTGGTTTGTTGATCGGTATATTAAAACGTAAAGAGGTGGCAAACCCCTTTATCGGGCGATAGTTTGTCTTGTCTGAAATTGCAAATCCGTAACCAAAATCCAATTCAACCAGTGTCAGTATAGTAAAACCAACCTTAGGAGTTATCGTGTAGGGCGTAAATTCCGCTCTGCCAAGTAGGCCCAATATATACATATCCGAATAGTAAGTCGCCGCCACTTCAGGAATTACTGTCGATTTGTGCTGTATCCAGGTAAAGTTAGCCGTTGCATCTATTTTCAGAATATTTTTAGAACTGATATCCGAAGCATAATAAATACCAGTTTTTAGGATGCTTCCCTTTTGGTATTGGTAACTGACCGAAGGACCGAAAAGGCGATTTTGTGCCTGTAGTCTTGGCGCGAATGCCAAGCTTAATAATAAACATGCAGTAGTTAAAGCAATTTTCATATTCCTATTATAGTGATGATCTTAGATGAACCAGATTCGTAGGGTCATGCAACAAACTTGGTACCAAGTTGCCTTACCCAGATCCAATGAAATGATAAACTGCATTTGAGAGACTGTGGAGTCTTCCCAAATGCAATCTTTTAAATTAATCACCGCAATCTTCTTTTAGAACCTCTAGTAGCTGACTGATTACGGCCGAGTCTCTTATCTCTTGGTTTACAGCTGTAAACTGTCTGTATTTTTCATGGGCTGTATTACGTACGAGCACTGCGTTATGAGGCTTTCCTGCCTGATCAAAGCGTACATATCCCAGCAGGGTATCCTGCGTATAGGGGATGACCAAGTGTTCGAATATAGATTCCATTGGCTCTTCCGTCTCTTCCGTGGCGTTGCTGAAATAAAGATCTATCAGTTGCAGCAGATTTTCGATTCCACCCGCATATTCAAAAGAGAACTGTACATAGAATTGCGATAGCAGTTCGTGGTCCGAACAAGGACTACGTTCCAGATTTGGTAGCATATTATACTGCCGGAGCGCTTGTTTCGAATCGTAATAAAATACAGAGGTTGACTCTGGCGTACCTTCTTCGACCCTGAGCAGCATAGGAGGAGCTTGTTGTATCAATTCTCCATTTACGTAGTAATCAGCCACCGCCCATCCATCTTTTACATAGATTTTTACCTCATCTTTACTATCAAAGCTTCTGATTATGAGTTGATCCTGTTCCAATTTGAAAGTGATACGATTGAAATAATGCATTGCAAACATATCTATCGTCAATCCGACTTTTTCTCCATGTAGGTAGTGGTCTGTAAGGAGAAATCCTATCCCCGAATAGCGGTATACATTTCCTGTTACAACAGCACCGTTTGCATAGGTCGTTTTTAATGTATATTCTATTGGAGCATTGTATTGATCTTTTGCGATAAAATCTACCGCATATTTTAGCTTTAATTCACCGTTCTCATAGTAGTTTACAAAAGGGAATTCACCTACTAATTTTTCTGATGTTACTTCATAACCATTAAAAGGTTTTCCGTCTTTGAGTTCCAGCGTATACACACTTTGGGGATTTTCGCTTATTAAAATTTTATCGGTCTCGATCATGTTTGTGTGTTATTGATTTATTTGCTAATCTAACAGAAAATGACAAGCTTCTATCTTTTTTGAATACGCATTTTTTGATTAA
>JBEBQJ010000204.1:0-7985 GCA_040395455.1 Sphingobacterium yanglingense
ATATCCCTCGTTGGTACCATCAATAGTAATACCGTTCAGTTTTTCTGGGTCATAATCTGCTTTCACAATATATGCTCCCCTATTTATTGTAGGATTCTTCTCTGTGTCAGCATAATCCAATTTTGCCCAACGACGTAGATCATCTAGTCGCAACCCTTCAAACATCAACTCCGTACGACGTTCCCTTCTGATCTCCCAAAGCAGCGAAGATACAGTCGCATCACGAGCTGGATCATCATATACCTGACCATTTACAGCAGGCTGATTTCCAAGCACCTCTAGTTTTGCTACAGCTACACCATTTCTCGCCCGTAGTAAGTTAATAGACTTGTCCACAGCAGCCTGATCCAATACTCCCAGCTCAGCTGCCGCCTCGGCATAGTTTAACAAAACTTCTCCGTAACGAATTATCGGTGCATCTGTGATATTTAACGAACCTGTTCCTACTTTTTGCCCTTTAAGCGCTTCATTCAAGAACTTATGGGTTGCATACCCTGAAACCGCATAGTTCGGAAGCGTATTCATCATTCTTAACTGAGGAACAGCAGTTTGTCCCATACGTCCATCACGATCAGTAAACAAATCAGCAACATTTTTGTCCCCTTTGTAAAGTGGCGACAATCCAATCGGAAGACCATCTGCCATCAAATAGCTATCCATAGCATTTTTGGATATACCCGCTTGAGGCTCCAAATTGTTAAAGGACATTAAGCTATGTTGCAATACTCCGTCAACATATTCTTTAAACAAGATGACCTCTTTGTTTCCTTTCAATGACTCTGCAGTAAACAAGCCTCTATAATCAGATGAAAGAGAGAATGCACCGCTTTTCATCACTTCTTCGGCAGCCCATTTTGCAGCCTCAAGATATTCCTTAGCTTTCGCTTCATCTATGTTATGATACCTCAACCAAGTACCTTCGAAAAGGAATATACGAGACATATAAGCCAACACGACATATTTATTGACGGCCTGTTGGCTAGGCCCATCCGTAGGACGTACATATTGTGCTGCAAATTTAAAATCTTCCAACACTCTGTCCATTACATACACACGTGAGTCACGTTTTCTATAAAGATCAGGATCTGTCTCCGAAAGTACACGGTCGATGTATGGAACATCGCCAAATTTATTCACGAAACTTGCATACTCCAGACCTCGGAAAAACCGACCTACACCCAACCAGTGGTTTTGCACATCTTCAGCCAGTTTTGCTACAGGAACACTCGCTATAAAGTGATTGGCCTTACGTATGCGTGAATAATACGAACTTGCTGTCGCTGGAGTCTGACTAGCAGGCAGCGCTGGAGACCAGCCTCCTCCAGAAGTAGGTATATTTTGTATAAACTCGGTCGTAATATTTTCAATAGGAGACGCAGGCGTATGATCATCATTGATGAACTGCCCAGCAAAATAAGTCCCCCAACTGAAGCCCTTACCATAACCTTTAAAATAGTAGTTATAGAAGCCGTAAGTATAGGTACGAATATTATTTTCCGAAGACCAAAATGCAGGGTCTGTCAGCTGGTCCAATGGATCTTTTTCTAAAAATCCATCTCCTAAAAAATCTTTTGAACAGGACGAAAAAGATAATACACCTGCTAAAGCTATATATTTAAATAGTTTCATGTCTAAAATGTTAATTGAAGTCCTAATGAGAATGTTCTACGATAAGGATATGATCTACCAAAAGTATTAAGATCACTTTTCGCTTGTTCAGTATAATCCGTCTCTGGATCGATAGGAACTTTCAAATTATCAAATTCCAATAAGTTCTCGCCTGAGAAAAACACTCTGAACTTAGAAATCTTCGCTTTTTCCAATACTGAACTAGGCAATGAATACCCGAATGTCAAATTTTTCAATCTCAAATAAGACATATCCAACAGATATCTTGTCTGCGGCATATGGTTCATCGTGGTATTACTCTGATTTTGATTTGTTGGTCTATAGTAGAAAGCCCCAGTGTTTTCTGGTGTCCAGTAATCCATTTGGTGCTCATACCATGCTTCAGCAGGTCTCCATCCTGGTACTGTCAAATCTCCACCTACCCAGTTATCTCTACGTCCGACTCCCTGCAAGAAGAACCCAAAGTCAAAGCCTTTATAGTCAAAATCAGCACGGAATCCATATTGATACCTTGGATTAGAGTTACCAATAACTCTACGGTCACCAGCATCTAGAACAGTACCTTCACCGACACCGATCACACCATCACCATTCAGATCCTTATACTTCACATCACCAGGACCAAATTTAAAGGTAGTCGTTTCGTAATAAGATTGCGAAGGAATACCTTGTTTCAACGTATACGACCCATCGGCATTTTGGTTAAAATCATCTACTTGGAAAAGACGATCAGTTTCGTACCCCCAGATTTCACCAATCATCTTACCTTGGTAGTCATTGGATGTTCCATTAGCATTAACTAATCCGATTCCGTCAAATTTGCTGATCTTCTCCTTGTAATCTGACAACTGACCAGACAAGCGCATATTAAGGCCATTATTAAAGCTATGGTTATAAGCCAATTCCAATTCCCAACCATTCGTCTGCATTGCTCCATGGTTACGCAATGGAGAAGGGGCACCAAAGTTAGCCGAAAGAACCTCACCACCTGTAATCAAGTCAGACACTGTCCTTCTGTAACGGTTAAAAGTCACATTAAATCTATTGTTAAAGAATGCAGCATCCACACCGATCTCTTTTGTCGTAACAGTTTCCCAAGTCAGGTTCTGCGATACGATAGTAGGTGTTCCCATTGTATTCTGGTTAATCCCTCCTATTACCCAATCCGAATTTGCTTGTGCCAGAGTCGATAGATACAAGCCACTCGGTACAGTCTGGTTACCTACAGATCCCCAAGAAGCACGAACTTTCAAGAAATCCAAATATGGTTTTGACCAATCCATATATTCTTCCTGTGAAATCACATAACCTGCAGACATTGCTGGGAAGAATCCCCAGACATTATCTCTATTGAAACGTGAAGAGCCATCGTATCTAGCCAACATCTCTACAATATACTTGTTCTTGTAATCGTAATTTACACGACCAAAGAAACCTAAAGTAGACCAATGTGATGCTCCAGACCCGGTTGTCATATCACCATTCGCCAACCCTAACTCAGGATAATTTGGATCTAGAAGCCCCAATCGCTGTCCCCACACTTCATCCTTCTGGAACAACTCAGCATTAGCTCCCGCCATTACTTTAATGTTATGATTCTGGATACTTTTGTCGTAGGTCGCATAGATATTTCCAACATGCCTATCCGTCATTTTGCGTTCTTTACGAGCACGGTTGTGAGCTGCCCCCGTATAAGTCACATATTCAAAGTTGGTTTTATTCCAAAAATCCCATCCCGTTACCGAACCTCCATTGATATTATCCTTGTTGATAAACTGTGAATAGGTATAATCTGCATCCAACGTCAATCCCTCCATAATCTTCGCCTGACCTCCGAAGGTAAAGCGCGCCATATTCGAGTTTTTAGTATTCATATTGGCCTGCTGCACATCAGTAATAGCATTACGCATTGGCAGTCCATCTATCGTCCCGTAAGGGAAATTCCGTTGCCAACGATACAGATAAAAAATCGGCTCAAAGACATCTCCGTTATAAGAATAAGGCTTGCTTACATCCGACGCGGTATATAATACCTTGGCATAACCTGTCAACCAATCGGTAATATCTGCGTTGATACCTAGATTAAAGTTATAACGGTTGAATTTGTCCGTATTATCCTTCAAGACACCTGTTTGAGTCACCAAGCCAAATCCAGCATTAAAGTTGACCTTTTCTGATCCGCCTGAAATACTCAAGTTATGGTTCTGTTGCGGGGTAAACTTCTTCATGAACATATCTTCGGCATCCCACGAACGGTGAAAATAAAGGAATCCATCCTTTACCTCATAGTCACGTCCTTTGACCATCTCCAATCCCAAGTCCTGTCCACCATATAATCTTTCCCATTCTTCCATCTTCTCGATGGCGTACTCATCATAGCGCGTCCCTAGATTATTATACCCTGTCAAAGAAGGGTTTGTTCTTTGCATAGCCAACAACCCTGCTCTTGCACCAGCCGCTGCACCTGCAATTTTTGGAGTAGCACTTAAAGATTGAAGCGCAAAATTGTTAGAATAATCGATTGCTGTCTTCGTATTCCGTTTTCCGGACTTTGTCTTAATCAACACCACACCCCATGCAGCTCTCGCTCCATAGATAGCTGCCGAAGCATCCTTTATAACAGACATACTCTCGATATCCGTCGGGTTGATCATCGAAAGACTAGGTACCTCAACTCCGTCTACTAAAATCAAAGGAGATGCACCACCATCTGTTTTCAACGACCCACTCACACCACGTAGACGGATTTTAGGATCACCGCCCAAATCACCACTAGGAGTCGAGACGGATAGCCCTGACACCGCACCTTGCAATGCCCGCCCGACGTCAGTCACAGGGCGTGTTTCAAAAGTCTTTTTCGTATCTACCGTCGATACCGCACCGGTCACATTTGTTTTCTTCTGTGTACCATAACCGACTACCACAACCTCTTCCAAAGCATTATCCTCAGAAACCAGCACTACATTAATCGTATTCTCGCCTACCTTTACATCCTGCGAAATATAACCGATACTCGAAAATCGCAATGTAGCCCCTAAAGCAGCTGAGATTTTAAAACTACCCTTAGCATCCGTCGTGGTCGCACCTGGCACACCAACCACCGATACTGTAACACCTGCTACCGGACCATTTTCATCCGATACAGTACCCGTTACCGTATTCTGGACCAACCTATTTGAAGAATAGGCCGTTGCCGCAGCAAGATTGGATGGACTCGAGACTTTCGAAACCTTCGCTTCTGCCGTTGTCACTGCCAATCCCAATGCGAGAGAGAATAATAATGTGCTTCTCATATTTAGCATATTTAATAAACTTGTTTTACTTGTAATCATAATCTAGAAAGGCCTACTTTTCAAAAAGTAGACCTAGTCCCATAACCTTATTCAAAATCTGTATACAATAGATACTTCTTACGCATCTGTTTATATTCCGTCAGCTCTTGTTTCCAAGAATCTTTAATCTCAGCTTCGGTTTTTCCAGCAATAATCTGCTTTCTCAACTCGTCAGTACCAGCCAACTTGTCGAAGAACTCAGGTCTTGCAAAGAATTTTGATTTATCCGGCATCTTGTTGTAAAAGTCCAGGACGTACTTTAACGTGAATTTTTGTTGATCGGCATCCAATCCACGCAGATCTTGTCCATACATCGTCTGCCCTTTTCCTTCAACATGCTTCACCATTCCAGCTTTTTCACCTGGGGTATATTTGAAATCACCGTAAATCGGGTTATCGTAGCCTACCACTTGGAATGGCCAGTCTGTACCACGACCAACAGAGATATCAGTTCCCTCAAAAAGACATAATGCGCCATATAGACGAACCGACAAATGGTTTGGCAGAGAAGGTGAAGGAATCACAGGCAACTCATACATAGTAGCATGGTCCCAATTTTGCACCGGCACCACCGTTACTTTACACTGACGTCCATTTTCCAACCATTTTTCACCATTGATCATATGAGCCAGCTCGCCCACTGTCAAACCATGTATCATCGCTATCTTATGTAACGAAACATTCGATTTGAATTTATCATCCTTACGTACCGGACCGTCGATCTGGTCGCCACAAGGATTAGGACGATCCAACACTATCAGCTCCTTATTATGCTTTGCACACAGCTCCATCACACGGTGCATCGAAGCAATATAGGTATAGAAACGGGCTCCGACATCCTGCAGATCAAAAATCATGACATCTATCGATTGTATAATAGAGTCCTGCTTATCATTTTTACCATATAGCGTGTACAACGGAAGCCCTGTCTTTGCATCCTTGTCGTTACTAACTTTTTCTCCGCGTTCGATATCGCCGCGAAAACCATGTTCCGGTGCAAAACCAAATCTCAGATCCACTTTCTCCCGAAGTAAGACATCTACCAAATGTTCCTTTCTAGGCCCTACGACAGAAGTCTGGTTGCCCATCAAGCCTACTTTCTTGCCTTTCAATAGTGGCAAATAGACATTCAATTGATCAGCTCCAGTTTTAATGTCATTGTTTACGATAGGATCTGATTTTAAGCTACGATTTACGACCTCACTCGCTTTGCTAGTCGATTCAGAAAAGAAAATAACCGCGCCCAGTAGGCCGGATAATACTAAAGGTAAAATCTTCATATATACTACGTTATTTGCTATGCGTTTTTTATCACAACTTTTGTTATAACTGCTAAAATAACACAATAAAACGCATAATAACGCATTAAAACCAAAATAAAAACCTACCATAATGCGTTTTTATCACAAATAAACCGCACAAAGCAGAATTCAAAAAAATAAGAACATCATTAAAAAGGAGGAATTATACACGTTAAATAAATGTTAAAGCCATCTTTACCGAAAAGGCATAACACCCTAATAGTGTAAAAAATACACAGACATGTAACATATATGATACTTTGTGAAAAACAAAAGTATAATCCACAAAAAAGCCCCCTGCAGAAAACTGCAAGGGGCTAGTTGTTATAAACAATATATGATTATTCAACAATATCCCACCACACTGGGAATGACCAAATATCGTCACTCAATGCGTTTGGATGCGAAGCTTTCACATTATTTGAATTATAGTTGATTTCGTGAGAAACCTGCATAACTCTCCTGAAATGTTTACCCATTGGAATCTTCACTTGTGCAGCAGCAGTCACTTTGTATTCATGCGGCACATCCCAACCTTGATAAGAATTCACACTATAATCATGCCTACGCATGTCATTCCAATTCTGTTGCGAGTATGACATAGCGATATATTTTTGCGTCATGATTTTTTCCATACTAATATTGGCCTCTGTTCCAATACCATTGTTGATAAAAGCATCAATCTTAGCTTGATCCATTGGTGATTTACTTGGATTAATATTTCCGTAAGTCTTCAGCTTGGTATTCATCATGTCTATATTAGCCACTACACCTGCTTTATAGGCGTCAAAAGCTTGCTTGTTAGCTCCTTTTCGCATATAGATTTCAGCCTTAATAAAGCACATTTCAGCATAAGTCATCAAAAATGTTTGGGCATCAGGCCTAGAATAAAACGTACCACTCCCTCCAACGGTTTTATCTTTCCATCTGTAGATATCTGAATTATCTCCATTATAGCCAATCGAGCTACTCTTCATCGACACATATACTGTATCTCCCCATCGAGCCTGATCAGTAGAGTTTACATACCAAGTACCCGGCTTAATGATACGTTTATTGGTACTTTTTGGTATT
Source organism: Sphingobacterium yanglingense (assembly GCA_040395455.1). Taxonomy (GTDB): domain Bacteria; phylum Bacteroidota; class Bacteroidia; order Sphingobacteriales; family Sphingobacteriaceae; genus Sphingobacterium; species Sphingobacterium yanglingense_A. The sequence continues at coordinate 7,337 of JBEBQJ010000204.1, forward strand.
TCAAGTTCTATATCTTTGCCCGTATCATTATATGAACCATTTATAGGTCCTGATTTCATGCGAATATCGGACTGCATATCTACACCTTTTGAACGAACAAAAGTTTTTGGGAAACCAAACTCCGCCCACGGGATCAACTTGTCTGCACGAGGATCTTCCACTCCGCTTCCAGCAAAATTTGTCAATATATCTTCGTACCATTTAGTCACTCTAAAGTTGGTATTCATCCCAATGTTATCGAACAAAATAGATGTCTTTATAGGATCATTAAATAACGGATCTCCAGCTCCCTCCTTCACATCCTCGTGATTGACTACTGTACTCTCAGCATTTGACACAGGAGCCTTGTCCAACAAAGCCAATATCTCATCTGGTTTATACAAAGATGACTTCTTGGATAAGTTATTCATCCAACGTGCTTTCAAACCATAACAAAGCTTAATCCATTTGTTTACATCTCCCTTGTTCCAACTATCTCCAGCACTTAGAGGAGTTGCGGTAGACGGCTGTTGCATATTAAAATATTCTATAGCCTTATCAATATCAGCTAGACAACCTTCAAATATCGTCTTACCATCGTCAAACTTAGGCGTAATATTCAAGCTCAAAGCTTCTGTATAAGGCATCTCACCATACCAATCCACCATTA
>JBEBQJ010000205.1:0-7978 GCA_040395455.1 Sphingobacterium yanglingense
ATCCCCAAACACTATCTTGAACCTTCAAGAATCGAACCCCGTCCATCCCTTCTGGTTCTTCATCCCTCTAAACGCAAAAAACCTCCATCTTTCGATGAAGGTTTTTCTGCGGAGAGCGAGGGATTGGTTCAGTCCCTCCATCCCCAAACACTATCTTGAACCTTCAAGAATCGAACCCCGTCCATCCCTTCTGGTTCTTCATCCCTCTAAACGCAAAAAACCTCCATCTTTCGATGAAGGTTTTTCTGCGGAGAGCGAGGGATTGGTTCAGTCCCTCCATCCCCAAACACTATCTTGAACCTTCAAGAATCGAACCCCGTCCATCCCTTCTGGTTCTTCATCCCTCTAAACGCAAAAAACCTCCATCTTTCGATGAAGGTTTTTCTGCGGAGAGCGAGGGATTCGAACCCCCGAACCTGTGACAGTTAACGGTTTTCAAGACCGCCGCATTCGACCACTCTGCCAGCTCTCCGCCACAAAAGTAGAAAAACTAACTAATTATGCAAAACGAAAACTAGCTATAATATCTTAGCGCTTGAAAATGAGGTTGATTAATTTGTTTTTGTGTCTTATGACGGCTGAAAAAAAGAAAAAATCAAGGTAGAAGTAGCTCTCCGCTGTGTTTTTTTATATTAGAAGTGATCTTGTCGATGGGCAGATCATCCGAATCCCGACCAAAAGGTTCTTCGATAGATTCGCCAATCATCTCAATACTGATAAGGACATAAAAAATAAAAGGAACAGCCAGTGCAACGAAATAACCAATTGAAAATACATAGCCAAAAGGGAGGGTTGCGGTGTAGATGATAATAAATATTTTGATAAAGGAGCTGTAGGCAATAGGGATTGGCGTGTTTTTTATTCTCTCACATGCTCCACATACATTGGTCATAGCTGTCAGTTCATCGTTAATAATCCGGAACTGGTCGCCGGTGATGACTTGTTGTTGATAGAGGTTATTGGTTTTCCTGAATATCAATGAGGCGACTTGATTCGGTCCATGCTTCTTGTCGTCGAGTCCATTTAACTCCGGATGTAGGGCTTCATCCAACATGAATTTGGTGTAATCCGAGCGTAAAAAGTTATAAAGAGTTTCTGCAAAAAGAGGAATGGACTTCCGGTAGAAGCTACGACTTACCTTATCGTCGACAGGGAGAATAGCGTTAAGTTTGATGGCCAGAGAACGACTTGCATTGGTCAGTGCACCCCATTGTTTACGTGCCTCCCACCAACGGTCATAAGCGGTGTTCGTACGGAAAACCAATATTAATGAGAGAACAAATCCTAATAGGCTATGGACGATGGTGATGTTCTTTACCCAGCTACGGTCTGAGAGCTTCAGGTATTCTAACTCTAAATAAGCCACACCCCAAGAGAATAATGCGGTAAGAACTAATAAAGGAGCTATTTTTTTGAGATAATCGGACTTGTAGAAGTATTGGGTAAGATTAAGCCAATCTTTAGGATTGTAAACTTTCATGCACAAGAGTATTGTTTAGAACTAATAAATACATTATTTTCGGTGCAATATGGCAAAATATCAGAAAAGGAGCAAGGAGAAATTAGTGTCAGGTGCGAGTGATAGAAGGCCTTACTTGATGTGGAGTATTCTCATTCCTATAGGTCTTATTTTTCTTTTTGCAATCTGGCATTACCGAGCAGGGATTTTCTATTACTTTAAAGCGTTGGTAGGAAAGGAAGCCCGCTTTACGGACTCGGATAAAAACAAACATGATGCCCGGAATATTTTTTTGATGTCCGAACATCGTGATAAGGTATTTGGTATTGATATCAGCGAATATCAAAGTAAAATAAACTGGCAGGAGGTAGAGAGTATTAATCAAGAGTTTCCAATTGATTTTGTATTTATCCGTGCCACTATGGGACAAAAGAATAAGGATAAGAAATTTCAGACAAATTGGAAGGGAGCACAGGATAGAAGTAAACTGCGGGGTGCATATCACTATTTTAGACCTAACGAAAATTCGGTAAAACAAGCGGACAACTTTATACGTACGGTGAAACTATCCCCAGGAGACTTGCCACCGGTATTGGATATAGAAGAAAGACCTAAGAGCCAATCTATGGATAGTCTCAAAGTAGGTTTGAAGCGTTGGTTGGACCGGGTGGAAGCTCACTATAAAATCAAACCTATCGTCTATTCAGGAGATAGTTACTTTTCCGATTTCCTAGAAAAAGAGTTTGCGGACTATACGCTATGGATTGCAAACTATAATTTTTGGGTAGAAGAGCCCAAAAGACATTGGGATTTTTGGCAGTTTTCTGAGCGGGGTGCGGTATCTGGGATAAAGGGATACGTAGACCTGAACATGTTTCAAGGGGATATTGAAGATTTAGAGAAACTCTGTATTCCTTTTCATTGATAAGGTAGTGTAAGGAGAAAAAAAACAAAAGTTGGTTTTATTCGTTGTTGTATTAATTATGGCAAATTTTAAGGAATTGATTAATAAAAATAAACTGGTGCTCATTGATTTTTCAGCGGCCTGGTGTGGCCCATGTCAGACCTTGGCACCTATACTCAAGGAGGTGAAGGATCATTTTGGGGAGCAGTTGTCCGTATTGAAGGTGGATGTCGATCGTAATCAAGCCCTGTCCAAGAGTTTCGCAATACAGGGAGTCCCTACTATGATTCTTTATAAAGATGGCGCACAGGTATGGAGACAGAGTGGATTATTGACCAAAACTCAAATGCTGGCCATTATCAATCAATATCTGAACTAATCGATATTTGATACTTCTGTGTTATCGCTGTTGTCTAGGGTAGAAAGAACAACCTTGTCAATACGGTTTCCGTCCATATCCAGTACTTCGAGGCGATATCCTTTGTAGTATACGGTTTCGCCTTCGGTCGGCATGTGGTCTAATAACAAAAAGACCAAACCGGCTAGGGTAGTGATGTTGCCGAGCTCGTCTTCATCTTCTTCGCTAAGGTCAATCCCGAACTTTTCAAAGAAATCGTCAAGCTGATATCGCCCTTCCAACACAAAGGTGCCATCTTCCCGTTGTCTGAACAGTTTTGACCTACTGCTTGCGGAGTTATCATCGAAACCACCGACTAAACCAGCCATGATATCTTTTACGGTTATAATTCCTTGTGGACTTCCGTATTCGTCAATTACTACTGCTTGTAATACTTTTCCTGATTTTAGTATTTCCAGAACAGAATAGATACTACTGTTTTCATTGACAAAAGGAATTGGTTGGACCAGTTTTTCGAGAACTATCTTTTCTTCACTCAATACAGCCTTTAATAGGCTCTTTGTATGTATAATACCCTTGATCTGGTCAAATGTGCCGTCACATACCGGATACTCGGTATGCTCGTTATTTACGATGTAGGCTTTGATGTCTTCAATGGAATCCTCAAGATCTAAATAGGCAATATCGCTACGATGTACCATCATGTTGATTGCTTTTTTATCCCCTATGTTCAGAATTCTGTCTACCATATCATGTTCAAAATCTTCGATAATACCACTATCTACGCCTTCATCTACGAGGGCTTTGATTTCTTCTTCGGTTACGGTATTACTTGAGACTTTGATGTTGAGTAATTTTACGATAAAATCAGTAGATATTGACAGCGCCCATACAAAAGGCTTAACGATTTTACTGAGCGTATCCATCGGAATCGCAATCAGTGAAGCGTACTTCTCGGGGATGGCCATACCGATTCGTTTTGGGACCAGCTCTCCGATAACCAAGGAAAGATAAGTGATGGCAATGACTACCAAAAGTACCGAAAGTGTCTGGCTGTAGGGAGCTAGTACGGGGACCTCTTGTAACACGGTAGCAAGGTAAGTGGAGATAGAACCTCCAGAGAAAAAACCAGTTAATATACCGATTAATGTAATACCGATCTGAACTGTAGATAGGAACTGATTAGGTTGTTCCTTTAGTTTTAATGCGCGTTTGGCACCAAGATTATTTGCTGCAGAAGCCTGTAAACGAGCTTTTCTACTGGATAGAATTGCGATTTCGGAAGCGGAAAGAATGCCATTCAGCAAGATAAGAATAAGGATTATGATTATTTCAGTGATCATGTGAGTATACGAGGTATCTTCTACGAATATAATAAATCGTTAAAGTAAAACGTAGAATATTTTAGTTTATATTAAGCGAAAATAGTGCAAACGTTTGATTGAAAAAAAAGCTTTACTTAATCTTTCTAATTATAGATATTGCAATAATTTAAACTGTTTTCGAATAAAATAATTATAAATCCTGTTTATGTCAGTGTACGATTCCGAGGAACTGGAGAAGGTAGTAAGTAGTTTTGAACTTGATGGTAAGGTGGTCAGTATTGAGCGTTTTGGGTCAGGCCATATTAATGATAGTTTTAGAGTGGTCGTGAATGAAGGAGACAAATCCTATCTGCTCCAGCGAATCAATCATAAAATATTCCCGAATGTAGATGGCCTGATGGACAATATTGATTTGGTGACTAGGCACCTCAAGTCGGTTTTGAAAAACGAGGTTATCGATGTGGATAAACACACGCTGACGATTATCCCAACAAAAAGCGGAGCTAAATATCAAAAAGACGAAAATGGTGACTATTGGCGTATTTTTATCCTTTTGGATGGCACGAAGAGCTATGATATCGTCGAAACGACAAAGCAGGCTTTTGCTGGAGGGATGGCTTTTGGACGGTTTCAAAAACAGTTGTCCACATTGGATGCAACCCAATTGGTGGAGATACTCCCCAATTTTCATAATATTGATTTTCGCTTATCTAACCTGAGAAAGGCAATCGAGGCTGATCGTGTAGGTCGATTGGCTGAAGTAGGGGAGATATTGGATTATATCTTTGAGCGAGAGGAAAAGATGCGGCGTATCCTAGTGATGGCGCAGAAAGGTGAATTGCCACTGCGTATCACACATAATGATACCAAGTTTAACAATGTACTACTTGATCAAGAGGATAATGTACAATGTGTGATAGATTTAGATACCGTGATGCCAGGCTATGTTGCCTATGACTTTGGAGATGCTATACGTACCATTATCAATGCCGCTGCAGAAGATGAAAAGGATTTGAATAAGGTGGTGCTCAATATCCCATTATTCCAGGCCTATACAGAAGGGTACTTTAGTGAAGCAAAGGATTTTCTGACGGAGAAGGAAATTGAATCCCTATGGTATGGCGTTCTGTTATTGCCGTATATGCAGGTTGTCCGCTTTTTGACAGACTATATAGATGGGGACGTATATTATAAAGTACACTATACAGATCATAATCTGGTAAGGACGAATACCCAGTTGAAATTGGTAAAAGAGTTGGAGGGAGCTGAGGCGCAACTGAGAGAAATTTTGAGCCAAAGTGTGGTTACTCCATCGTAAAAGAGATATTAATGCTTTTTTTCTGTATGTATGTTGAATACAAGGCTTTTTAGTTAAGTTTGGTGTATAGCTAAATTATTGGTCTACCTGGTAGATGGACTCAAATTAAAAAACAATTTATTCTAATGAAGAGACTTACTGTTGAAAAAATAGCAGATATAACGGATGATATCAAAGAATTGGATGGGGCATTCAGCACGCTGTCCTGGAACGCTATAGACCAATGTCCATGGGAGTCAGAATTTCCCTATCGGCCAGGGGTTCGCTTTCAAATGGCGCATTCAGAGGGTTATATTTATCTGCACTATGAGGTGAAAGAAGAGTTTGTAAAAGGACAGTATATACGGCCAAATGAGAATGTATGGGAGGATAGCTGCGTCGAATTTTTCTTTTCTCTGGATGGTAAAAAGACCTATTATAATTTTGAATTCAATGTTTTAGCAACAGGTTTGATAGGCTACGGCCCGGCAGATAAAGCACAACGGAATAGGTTGCCTAAAGAGGTTGTCGAACGTATAGATGCTCGGACAGAGGTGGTGAAGAAATCTGGAGTTAAATCTTGGGAGATATACCTAATCATTCCCAAAGATATATTCGGTGATGTGGGGTATGCTGCAAGAACTTTCCACGCTAATTTTTATAAATGTGGCGATGGCTTACCTAATCCACATTTTATGTCCTGGAATGCAATTCAAAATGCTACTCCTAACTTTCATTTGCCTGAGTTTTTCGGAGAGGTTTTCTTTGTCTAACGCGCTTTAAGAAAGTTTTGTGATAAAACTAAAAGGGGGGTCCAAATGGACACCCCTTTTAGTTTATTGCTTTGAAGCTCTGAAAAGGATGCTTCGGTTCAAAATGATTCCATATAATGCTTGAAAGCTTTCTCGTAAGTTCTTCTGCTTCATTTGTATCTGTCCAGCTGGCATCTTGATTGTTCTTTGTCAATATACAGAAGACATAATCTCCACTCGGTGCATTGACTAAGACAACTTCTCCGCGTGCCCGGTCTACGGAACCAGTTTTGGCAATGGTATTGACCCAGGCTGGAAGTTGGGATAATGAACGTCCGTTGTAAAATTGATTTTTAAGATAACGGTACATTTTATCGGAATGACGTGCATCCACGACTGCGCCGTTCCGTATCAGGGTGAATAGCTTTGCCATCTCTTGGGGAGTGGTCTGTCCCCAGCCGTACTCTTCCCAGATTTTCTCCCGTCCAGCCGTTCTAGAATTTACTTTGGTGTGCGTCAACCCCAGTTGGTCCATTAAGGGATTGATCTGTGCCCCACCACCGGCTAGCTCCTGTAACCAAATTGAAGTGACATTATCACTATAGGTGAGCATGAGTGAAATCATGGTAGAGAGATCCGTCTGTGCGCTGTCTTTGTAAAACTGCATCAGGCCAGATCCACCATAAGCTCTTTTGTCTGAATAGGTGAAAGGTTGCTCAAGCTTGAGTTCTCCCTGCGCTATTTTTTGAAAAACTCCTGCTAGAATAGGAACTTTTACAATGCTAGCTGTAGGGAAAACGGTGTCTGCATTGATGGCAACAATTTTATTACTCTTCAGCTGATGTACATATATGCCAATGTCGCCCCGAAATCCAGCTATTTCCTTTTTTATTTTCTGCTCTAATTTCTGGTCCACCTTTTGGGCCTGGGCTATTGTTACAGTAAGTACGATAAGTGCTATAATGCTGTTAAATCTCATTGTCATGCCGTGGGGTTACTGATTTGATTTGAATTTTTTATAGGAGTCGAGAATGTACACTTTGAAGTCTTCTGTAGATGCCTTTTTAGTGAATTCAACGCTTGGTCTGAAGCGTTCTCGGAATAAGGCGATTTCATCTGGACTGAGGGGTACTGTAGCAGCGATAAGCTGAGTGGTAAATCTCCGGTCAACATCTCTCTTCTCCTGTTCCGCAACCAGCATGGATAGGTTTCTTCGGGATTCTTTTGCCTTTTTGCCAAATAGTCTAGATGGAGATACGCGCAGTCCTCCACGTTCTTGACTTGCATCTACGGCTTTGCCTTCGTTTTGCGCTTTGGCAATCTCAGCAGCAAGTCTGCTGTCTGTCATCCGGCTTACTATGACCTCGTCGATAGAAATTAGACTCTCGTCGCGGGTCATATATATCCTCCGGATATTATTCTCGTAATAGAATATAGTGTCCTGCTTGTAGCCTGGATTTGTAAATACAAGATAATCGTTAAGTTGTCCGCCAATTTTAAAACTACCGTCACGGTCTGATTGTACAACCTCCTGTGTTCTGATGTTTTTGATGGTGGTGTTCCACAGCGGAGTGCTGCTCACGAGTTCGTAGACATAACCTTTGATGTCTTGTGCCTGCACTGAAGGTAGTTGTAACCCGATTAGCAAACAGCTCGTGATTATTATTTTGTATATCGATTTCATTGTTATTTGGCTCGCCATGTGTTGTTGTCTGGATTGATATCAGGGAAGACGCCTCTTGGGTCTAATTTTACTTCTGTAAGTTTTTCGGTAGACCGCAGTTTGAAGGTCCATTTGTTGTTTCGTTCCCAGATTTCTACAGGGAGTTTAACATTTATTTTTTTACCACTAGCTGTAGTTGCTTCTATTTCCACTGGCATAG
>JBEBQJ010000206.1:0-7954 GCA_040395455.1 Sphingobacterium yanglingense
ATGGGCTTAAGGCAATACGCAGTTATGGAAGAATCCAAAGCACCCACTAGTATCAATGTAATGTTGGGAAATATGGAAAATAATGGCGCCCCTTGGAAATATGCTCAAGCCGATCGTGCTAACTGGGCCAATCAATAAAGACTCTTAAACATGGAAAATCAAATACAAGTCCCCACAGTCGCCGAACTAGTTGCTAAAGGTGAATCTCCTGATATATTATTCTGGGTAGGTTGCGCAGGTTCATTTGACGAAAGAGCGCAACGTATCACAAGAGATATATGTAAGATACTCCAACATGTAGGTATAAAATTTGCTATTCTAGGCACTGAAGAAAGTTGTACTGGCGACCCTGCCAAGCGTGCAGGCAATGAGTTCCTATTCCAGATGCAGGCTATGATGAATATACAAGTACTCGATGGCTATGAAATAAAAAAAATAGTAACCGCATGCCCCCATTGCTTTAACACCCTAAAAAATGAATATCCTGAATTAGGAGGCAACTATGAAGTCATCCACCATACCCAGTTGATTCAGTCACTTATTGAGCAAGGCAAGCTAAAACCAGCAGATGGGCATACTTTTAAAGGGAAGCGTATTACCTATCACGACCCATGCTACCTTGGCCGAGCCAATGAAGTATACGAAGCGCCACGCAAAGCTTTAGAGATTTTAGATGCGGATTTAGTAGAACTCAAGCGTTGCCGTAGCAATGGATTATGCTGCGGAGCCGGAGGAGCTCAGATGTTCAAAGAACCGGAAGCGGGCAACAAAGATGTTAATATCGAGCGAATAGAGGATGTAATTGAAGCTAATGCATCCATAGTCGCTGCAGCATGTCCATTCTGTATGACCATGTTACAAGATGGAGTAAAGGTCAAAGAAAAAGAAAGGGAAATACAGGTACTCGATATTGCAGAAATCACCGTAAAGGCTAATAATCTCTAGAGACTTTAAATCAACAAAAAAAGCGAACATATACCATGTTCGCTTTTTTGTACCCAGAAGCAGATTCGAACTGCCACGCCCATGCGAGCGCCACCCCCTCAAGATGGTGCGTCTACCAATTTCGCCACCTGGGTATTACTCTGACAAAAATATAGCTTTTTTTTAAAGTCACAAGCTATTTTTACCTATTATTTTTAAAATTCTTATCAATAAGGGTCTGAATAATTCCATCTACTAATCCAACTCGCGGAGCCACAATGTTTTTCAGATGTCCCACCTTCATAATTGTTAGAAAAATTTCTGAAGCTGGTATAATAACATCAGCACGATCTGAACGCAAGCCTAATTCATGGATACGATCTTTTAACGAAAACGAATTCAGATGATCAAATATCGCCTTCAGCTTAGCATAAGTCATTGGCTTATCTCCCTTTTCATTTGCGATACGTGACAGCTTATTAATGTTACCACCAGTACCTATGCCATAGATATTCTTATAACCTCTTGTTTTTTCCTTGACCCAGCGTCTCATTTTATCCCAGGTCTCCGGTTGATCTTGATTATCCAATATACGGATAGTCCCCAAATTGAAAGACTGTGAGTCAACAAGTTCACCATTTGCAAATAGCGTTATCTCTGTACTTCCTCCCCCAACATCAATATACAGATACACTTTGGTCTTGTCGATGGTATTGCTCAAATAAGAATTATAGATAATTTTAGCCTCTATCCCACCATCCACAATCTGTATATCAATTCCCTCCTCCTGACAAGCTTTGACGACCTCCGCCCCATTGTCCGAGTCCCGCATCGCCGATGTGGCACAGGCCATATAATCCGTGACTTTATAAACATCCATTAGGTTTCTAAAAGCACGCATGGTTTTGACCATATCCTGAAATTTACCGATCGATATACGCTTATCAATAAAAGCATCATCTCCCAAACGTAATGGCACACGAAGCAGTGTATTCTTCGTATAAACCACCTCCTCTTTCTTTTCTAAAATATCAGCAATCAACAATCGGACTGCATTTGACCCTATATCTATGGCTGCGTATCTCACCGGCATTATATTTTTTTAATCTGCCAATAATAACATTTTAATATTAATTTTTCGTTAAATCAACGTTAGAATTAATATATAATAAAAAAGGGAACATATATATGTTCCCTTTTTTATAGCGTAAAACAGCTATTAATGGTGTGAATGAGCTTCTTCTTTACCACCAATCTGTTTGTAAACTTCAGATACAATACTCACTTGCTTTTCAGCAAAAGCGCGTAAATCTTCATTCGTATTGCGAGTCAAACGTGTCAACTGTTCCTTTATCAACCCTATTTCATGCTGTGCATTATGCACATAGTCAGTATGCTTTACATTTGTTGAAGCAGTAGAATCCGCTGCATGAGCAGTAGTCAATTCTGGAGCAGGCACACCTTTGATAGGAAAATCGATTTGCACCGTTCTAGCGATGGTATCCAGAGACGGAATCAATTCTGCGTAATAAGCTTTCACTTTTGCGGCAACCTCTTTCGATTTTGCATCACCGTTAGCCTCTTCATGTTCAGCTACAATTACACCTACCTGTGCTGCTTCTCCAATTTTCTGGAAAGCAGAAAACGCATCACCGTCTACTAAAGTAGTATGAGTGTATTTCAACTGATTCTCTCTTGCTGTTTTATCCACACAAGAGTTAAACAAAGTACCTGCACATACTGCGGCAAAAAATAAAGTATTTAATTTCATTTTAATTCTTTTTTCTCGAATACAAAAATATAAAATATCTATCAGAATACGCCATACTTTCGGATTATCTATTATGCAAGATTCCTACCTGCATTTACAACCCCATATATTGTACGTCCAATAAGCTTTCTATATACATCCTCTTGCTCCACAGAGAGGTTCCCTTCACGCAATCTTCGAATAGCATAATGTTGGATAATTAAAAGGGGCAATACAATTTTCTCGCGTTCTAGAATCGATGCCCGCTCCACCGGATAATTTTCCATAAGCACATTTGCACCACTCAATTTCAATAAATAACTCTTAGTCTTGACATATTCGTCATAGAGTATACGCCAGAACTCACCAAAAGTAGGATCATCTTTCATATACGACGTAATGGCAAAATTAGACTTCGTCATAGACATCATACAGTTATCGATAAGCGTATTGAAAAAACCTGAGTTTTCATAAAGGTTACGTACATAAGACCACAAGTTATTTTCTTCCGCCCACTGCAAAGCTGTCCCAACACCAAAGAAACCTGGAATATTTTGTTTAAGCTGACTCCAAGAAGTCACAAAAGAAATTGCCCGGAGATCCTCTAATCGAAGATCCTTATCAGAATTTCGCTTCACAGGCCGACTACTTATATTGATAGAAGAAAGCGCTTTCAAAGGACTCAATGCCTCTAGATACTTTAAAAAAAGCGGGTGATTACGTAAAGACAAAAACTTAATATGACTAGCCTCCGCCATATCCTCTATAATCTGCTTTTGCTTTTCCGTCAACGTATCCCCTTGATTTTGCTTTATTTCTGAAATCAACCCCGCATGCAATAGCTGTTCTATATTATACTGTGCGGTATCCAGCGATCCATATTGGCTACTGATAGTCTGCCCCTGTATAGTCAATTGTATATGCTTATTCTCTATCTCAGTCCCCATAGAGGCATAAAACCGCTGAGTCTTCCCTCCTCCACGGGCCGGCGGTCCACCACGACCATCAAAAAACACTAAATCCACGCTATATTCCCGCGCCAACGCAGTCAACTCTACCTTTGCATTATAAATAGACCAATTGGCCATAAGGTACCCTCCGTCTTTCGTACTATCAGAAAAACCAAGCATAATAGTCTGCTTATTCCCTCTCCTTTGTAGATGCGCCGCATAAATAGGGTTACGATACAGTGTACGCATCACGTCTGAGGCCCGCGCCAAATCATCAACCGTCTCGAATAGCGGCACAAAATCGATAAACAGCTTGTCTGCTTGCCAACCTTCCCATAAGAACAACTGCATCAATCCCAGTATATCTGAGGCCTGTTGACAATTAGAAATAATAAACCGCTGAGCTGCACGCTCCCCTCCCGAGCGCTGAATATCCTTCAATAACTGTATTACACCGATTGTATCTTTTACCAACGGAGCCGCATCATCTCCATAGGCTAGATTATCTTCTGTAAAAGGAAGCGCCTTCTGCTTGCTTTCTTCATCTTTGGTAAGTTGTGCAACATCTACATTCAACTTATCACCATGCTCTTGGACCAAATAATTTATTGTTTGCCGCAATACAGAACTATCTTGACGAATGTCCAATGTCGTAAAATAACAACCAAATGTATTCACTTTGCGGATTAAATCTTCAACAAGCTCAACAAACAAACCATTATGTAGAGAATGAAGCACCTCCCTAATTGCGTTCAAATTTTCCAGTATCTCTACAGTATCATCTTTAGGATTTTCCACGGTGTGAAAACTATTTGTATAAAACAGTTCCTGCAGATTCTCCAAATAACCTTCAACCCCCTTAAAAGTAATACGTCGTTTCACCACTCTAAAATCACGGTAATAACAACGGAATAGAATAGTTCTAAGCATCCCCGCAACACGTTTTGTACTCTCGACGGTCACGTTCGGATTGCCATCACGGTCTCCGCCAGGCCAAAAACCCAACTCTATCAACTGCTTCACATCTTCTGATGGCACCTCTAATTCGTCATCAATTTTAGACTGGATTCCAGAAGTAACTTTATAAAAAACATTCTCTAAGTACCAAGCCAAACTCACCGCCTCGTCCACTGGCGTAGGACGCTGCTGCTTGATAAAAGGAGTCTTGCCCAATTGTTGAAGTAATAGATGAATATTCGAAATATCATTTGCCTTTATAGCCGCAATGAGATCATTGATTATCCCTAGTACTGGTCCGGGATAGAACTGTGTAGGGTGAGCCGTTAATACCAAACGCACAGAAAAATCACGCAATTTCTCCACAAGTTGCTTTTTCAGCTTAGCATCATTTTGAGCCAATTTGAACAATGAGTTCAATCCTCCTATTTCATCGCTTTTGCCGACTGACTGAAAAGAAGAATCTTCTATAGCATCAAAAAGAACAACCTGACGCTCGATATACTGAACAATCCTAAACAGAAGATCCACTCGATCCTCATCCTGTATATACTGCTCATATTGCTGAAAGAAACTATCAATAATATCCTCAGGCGTCGAATTCTTTTCAACCCCCTGTTCACAGTGCGTCGTAAAAAAAGGAAGCAACGTACCTGTATGTTTTACACGTTGAAAAGGTAATGTTAGGAAAAGACTTTTAAATAAATCAAAGCGCGTAAGCACTTCATTCTCAAATACAGCTTGTTTTTGACTTAATTTCATTTGAATAAATTATGTATGATCCTTTCGTCTCAATGATTAGTTTGCCAATACTAGACTACCCTATATGAAGAGTCCTTCAAAGCAGACAACAAATATACAATTTAATATTAAAATAGGTGTATTTTTATTAAAATCATATTTAAAGCTATATTTTTATGACAAAATATCAAAACTCAATTTTAAAGTGAATAAAAAAAATCATTCAACAAAAAAGCAACCTTTCGGTTGCCTATTCACTATCTTTTGGAACGGTCTGACTTTTTACAGGTTCTTTTTTCCGACCCGGTCTCCGTTTACCATATGACCCCATTACGATCTTACCTCTTCTTGTCTTTTTATCTCCTTTTCCCATAACTATATTTTTAAATAAATGACATATAAAGTTGATAACCAATGACAATTTACAGTTATAAATATTGAAAAGCAAACAAAAAAAGGAAGGCACCGTCCTCCGATGCCTTCCTTTTTACTTTTTTTACAAAAACAAACTACCCTCTACTATTGTAATTTGGCGCCTCTTTTGTAATCTGAATATTATGAGGATGTGACTCTCTTAAGCCAGCTCCGGTGATCCGTACAAACTGTGCTTCCTGTAGTTTCTCAATAGATGCAGCACCACAGTACCCCATAGAAGCACGCAATCCACCAATATATTGATACACCACCTCAGCCAAAGTTCCTTTATAAGGTACCCTACCAACAATGCCTTCAGGCACCAACTTCTTAATATCATCTTCTACATCCTGGAAATAACGGTCTTTCGAACCTTTCTCCATGGCCTCGATAGACCCCATCCCTCTATAAGATTTAAATTTACGTCCTTCGAGCAAAATCGTCTCACCTGGAGCTTCTTCTACACCGGCGAAAAGCGACCCTGCCATAATCGTATATGCACCTGCAGCAATAGCCTTAGCGATATCTCCCGTCTGCTTTATTCCACCATCTGCGATCAAAGGCACACCCGTACCTTTCAATGCTTTAGCAACTTCATAAATAGCATACAACTGTGGCACCCCAACTCCAGCAATAATACGAGTAGTACATATTGAACCTGGGCCAATACCAACTTTAACAGCATCCGCACCTGCATCTGCAAGATCTTTCGCTGCTGCCCCAGTAGCAATATTCCCAACAATAACCTGCAAATCAGGATATTTCGCCTTAACCTCTTTCAACTTATTAATTACACCTAGAGAATGGCCATGTGCCGTGTCAATCGTAATTACGTCAACTCCAGCTTTCACCAATGCATCAACCCTTTCCAATGTATCTCCTGTAACCCCTACAGCAGCTCCAACCAATAAGCGTCCATGCTCATCTTTTGCTGCATTAGGATAGTGCTTATATTTCTGTATATCTTTAAATGTAATCAGTCCCTTCAACATATAGTTATTGTCGACCACAGGCAGCTTCTCTATTTTATGGTTCTGAAGAATCTCCTCAGCTCTAACCAGATCCGTTCCTTCAGGAGCAACAACAAGATTATCCTTCGTCATCAACTCATTAATAGGGCGAGCCATATTTTTTTGAAAACGCAAATCCCGATTTGTAACAATACCGACCAGCTTACCATCCAAATCAATAACTGGGATACCTCCGATTTTATGCTCTTTCATGATACTAAATGCATCCCCCACTGTAGCGGACTCCAACAGGGTGACAGGATCCTGAATCATACCACTTTCTGAACGCTTTACTTTACGCACCTCAGCAGCTTGTTCACCAATAGTCATGTTCTTATGTAACATCCCTATTCCACCAGCCTGTGCAATAGCAATTGCTAAATCAGATCCCGTGACTGTATCCATCGCAGCCGAAACCAACGGTATATTTAGTTTTATCTTCTTCGTCAAAAAAGTGCTTGTATCTACATCTCTAGGTAGAATCTCGGAGTAAGCTGGTATTAATAATACATCGTCATATGTGAGACCTTCAGCTACGAATTTTTGTGGATCTAATTGCATGGCAAATATCTTGTGGGTTTTCTATTTGCCAGGCAAAATTACAAATTTTCATCAAAATACCAAAATAAAAATAACACACTCTATTAAATGACGTTCAGATTATATTCTTTTTTTTTAACCAACAATTAAGGCCACTTATACATTTTGGCAAGTTCTTTGCTAAGCCCTATCAAACACAACTATAAAGACGAAGCTCCAACACATGCCGCTATCTTCATTATAAGACTACGCAATCGTGATAAAGCTTCATCACACTTTAATTCAAATTAATACAAGCTCAAATGAAAAAATTGGCTCTATCTGTATTTTCGATAGCTCTGTTACTCGGCTCCTCTGCTACCGTAAAGGCACAGTCCTATAGAACTGCCCTAGGGGTAGGTATAGACGTAGGTGATGGCCCAACCTTAGGTGGTCCACAGATTAAACACTTTTTTGATAATCAAAATGCCGGTAACGCACAGGTATTATTCGGCGACAATGTCACATTGATAGGAGTTGACTACTCCTACAACCAGCCGATCCGTGGGGCTCGCGGGCTCAGTTGGTATGTTGGAATAGGACCGCAGTTGACCTTTCTCAACAATAACAGCATTTGGTTTGACGACAAACACCGCGACAACCACACCCATGTGGCCATTCGTCCTGCC
>JBEBQJ010000207.1:0-7820 GCA_040395455.1 Sphingobacterium yanglingense
TAGACTGACACTTAACATAAACTTAATATGTGATTAATAAAAGACTAACAGTCCTTCGCTATATTTGTATCAATAAAAATAAATGTTATGATTAAAGATTTAGAAATCACAAATTTAGAACACACCATCGATACGCAGGAATGGCTATACGATGGCGATGACTTCGTAATTCTAGAAGACTAGAATTACTGCGAATACTTAAACTAATTGTTTAGGTATATTTCATTCGAATCACATTCAGTAATAAGTTTATATAGCAAAACAAGGTATCAAACCTTAAAAAAAATCCCCGATTTACTCGGGGATTTTTTTATTTCAATAGTTCTATTTTCTCTTTCTCAGGGTCAATACCAGCCCACCAAGTAATAATAATAGAATTGGGAACACGTAGACAAATACCACACGCATAGCCGATGCTCCTTTGGTCGTAAGTGTTATCTCATTGTCGACAGGAAGAATAGGTTCAATCATAATCGGATAGGTCGAACTGGTAAACCATTCGTACAATCCGGAATAAAACTGGGTGTTACTATTACCTGTAGTCTTTCTAAAAGTACCAAGTTCGATATTACTGATAAAGTCAGCGTCGCTCACTAAAGCAATCCTTTGCTCTCTATCTCCTACTGTGCGTGTCAGGCCAATAGCAACATCTGCTACCATTGCCCTATCTCCATTTTCCGCCGAGTAGCTGACACGTAGTGAATCGCTATCTAGCTTTGTGCGCTTAAGCCAAGCGTTTTTCTCCTTTACCTGAAGTATAGGGAATATGTTAAAATCGCTTTTGCTAACGGTCTTGAACACTCCTGGACTTAAAAAGACCGTTTTAAAAACGCTATCTTTTACCGCAGAAGCCATAATCTCTCCCATCTTGGATGATTCCTTGGCAGCTCGGGCATAAACAACATTAGCTGCAATCTCGGCGTTGTTCTGAACCATGGCGCCTTCTTCAAAGTCTACACCGAGATAACTCAATACAGGCTCTAGATAAGCCTTCTGCTCTGGCTCGGCAAACACCAACATATTTCCCCCGTTGTCGAGGTAGCTCTTAATCTTACCGATGGCTACGGCGCTCAGGTGTTGTCTTGGATCTGCGATGACCAAGGTACTGATATCTGAAGGGATTTCGTCGTTGTCCAAAGCCAAAGTGAACGAATCAAATCCATTGTTTACCAAAGAATTTCGTTGCGTGATATCATTCGTTGCTTGACGGTATCCACGCTCCGTATTATTATCAATAGCACGCATATCATACCCGCCTACAAACGCAATCTTTGCCCCTCCTATTTGAAGACGCTTCAACGCAGCGACAATATTAGGTTCTCCCGGATGTTTGAAAAAATCGTTGTACAAGCGTAGGTAGGTTTTCTTATCTCCACTTTCCAAAACACGCACCATGCGGTTGCCTTCTGCAGATAGGTCTATTTTCTTACGTATCTCGGCAGGTGTTAGAAAGTCATTGATATTGAGTTTGTAGGTCTCTACGACATTATTAGCGACCTGCTCCAGCGAAAGGCCCTTGTTGATTTTATTCTCAAATAAGGATTTGTTTTCGCAGGTATCGTAGTAATACACATACTCCATTTCCATATCCGGTAGGAAACGTTGGTATTGCTCAAAGCGGGACATATCGGCATTCCGTTGTTTCTTGGCACCGATGTTATAGTCCGGGTCCAGAAGGTTGACGTAGGTTGTTATCTTCAACGGCTGTTCCATCTTCTTTACAATCGCTATCCCTGTCTTGCTGAGTGTGCGGGTGCCTTGCGAAGTGACGTCATTATAGAATGTCATTCGAGGAAGAGAAGCGACGTAACCGATACACACTAGCGCTACGACAAATCCAGTATAGATGGCAATCTTCTGTCCAATATTTTTAGACGAACGCGCCATCTCCATTTTGAGAATAGTGAGTCCTAAAAACAAAGATATGACAACTAGAAAATAGATAATGTCTTTGGAACGCACCAATCCGCCAATCATACTATCTGCTTTTCCGCTCACCGAAAAGAAGTAGGCTATGTGGCGTACAAAATCTACATCCTGCCATAAACCACCTATATAATGTAGAAAAGTAAGCAATACTAAGGTACTGATCGCAGCAACAACCTGATATGAGGTAAGGCTGGACAAGAACAAACCGATGGCAGCATATGCGCCAAAAAGCAGAAATAAACCTACTAAAGCGGTAAACATCCAGGTCCATTCGAAGTTTGGAATCACTGCACCTCCACAAATTATGAATACGAACAGCAATGAGAACAATAATAACCCATAGACCATTATCCCTAGATATTTGCCTAGTATGATCTCCAATGTACTGATTGGTGAGGACTGTAACAGCTTAATCGAGCCGCTGTGCAGCTCCCGGCTGATAAGCCCCATGGTCAACAAGGGAACAAAGAGATACAACTGGGACTGTACCGTCAAGAACAAACCGGGGGTCTGCCCATGGGTAAAGATATAGTCCGTCAGATTGACCGTATTATAGCCTAATGCTTTGTATGAAGCGTATAGCTCGAGTTTGGTAACAAACGAAATTCCGAACTGTACTGCGAACACTAAAAATACCAGCCAAGCAATAGGGGAAAAAAATAATGATGCAAGCTCTAACCTTGCAATTCTAAGTATAACGCGCATAATTAAATAGCTTGAACAGTTTTTAATGTGATGATAATTGTTTGAACACATCGTCCAGTGAACTCTTCTCTTGGGAGATTTCCTTCAAGCCCCATTTTTGGGAAACACTCAGATGAATAATAGCTTCATTGACCTCTTTGGATTTGTCTACCTTGAAAACAATCTCATGATCATCGTATCGAACGATAGATTCTA
Source organism: Sphingobacterium yanglingense (assembly GCA_040395455.1). Taxonomy (GTDB): domain Bacteria; phylum Bacteroidota; class Bacteroidia; order Sphingobacteriales; family Sphingobacteriaceae; genus Sphingobacterium; species Sphingobacterium yanglingense_A. The sequence continues at coordinate 2,830 of JBEBQJ010000207.1, forward strand.
CCCCTTCAATTTGCAGAAACTCTTCTTGTGTTGGCGGATTTTTCATCCACACTCTGACTTCGTTCGACTCGATGTAATTATTAAAGGCATCCATGGTATCGGCAAATACGATTCTTCCGCCCTCAATCATAATAATATCCTTGCAGAGCACCTGCACCTCGCTCAGTATATGTGAAGAGAAAATGACAGCGCGTTCTTCGGCAATTTCTTTTATCAGCTTGCGGACCTCGATAATCTGGTTCGGGTCTAAGCCATTGGTCGGCTCATCCAATACCACTAGCTGTGGTTTATGGATAATGGCCTGCGCAATACCTACGCGCTGCCTATAGCCTCCAGAGAGATTGCGTAGCAATCTATTACTAAAGTGAGCTATACCACAGCGCTCCTTTGCGGCTTCTACGGCGGCCTTGATCTCCTTAGGGGCAATCCTTCTCAAGTAGGCACAGTGCGTCAAATATTCGTCGACGGTAAGTTCCAAATGTAGAGGCGGATTCTGTGGGAGAAAGCCAATTTTCTTCTTCGCCTCCCGTGCATTCTCGCGCGTGTCTAAGCCGTTGATCAATACTGTTCCTTCGGTCTGGTTCAATACTCCACATAAAATATTCATGGTGGTCGACTTACCTGCACCATTGGACCCTAGAAGTCCCAGTATCCCCTTCGTGCTAATCTCGAAGTTGATATCTTTGATTGCCCACTGACTACTATATCGGTGGGACAATCCTTTTATCGTTACTATATTTTCTGACATTTATCTTTCGTTCTGCGTGAACCCTCTTACCTGAATCTCGTTGTCTGGAAGTGGCAACGTCCACCTTTTATCGTTTGGTTCCAATGTATACACCTTGTCATTGTTGTTGCGTTGCAATGTGACCACATATTTCCCCTCCTTGTTCTGTCTTCTATAATCTTCCCATGCCAATCCTTTGAAATACAGTTCGCGTCTTCTTTCTTTCCATACATACTCCATTAAATCGGCGTAGTCAGAGACTTGAATTGGGGTATAAGTACCTTTCTTAAACCTATTTTCACGTAGATTATTTAGTATCGATAATGCATCCGCAGTCTTATTATTTCGAATCAGGCATTCTGCATAGTTTAAATAGACCTCACCTGTAGAAACGCCGACGAATATATTATAAGGTCCCGCGAAAGAAGCCTTAAATTCAACGCGTCCATCTGCTAAAACTTTCTTAAAAAATGCCGATTTGCGTAAATCATTAGCTTCATATAGATTCAAAAGACTTGCATCAGCATTGTATCCCGTATAGGACGACCCTGGTTTATTGATCTGGGCATAGTATAACAACTCTGGATTTGTCAACCCATAATCCACTGGGAACAATGCGTCTTTGGTCAAGTCAAGTGTATTATAATCGGTCAGTTTGTTTTCTGATTGATAAGCCAACTGGGCATACTCCAAAGCCTGCTCATATTTCCCCATCTGCATCAATGTACGTACTAGAAAAGTAGCTGCAATGGCTTTGCTAGGTCGAAATACACTAGTGGATTTCTCTGGAAGTAGCTTTACAGCTGTTTCTAAATCACTTAAAATAAACTGATAGACCTCTTCAACGGTACCTCGACTTACTTTTTCGGTGACATCCCTAGATTGTTTTATAGGAACGCCTAAATCTGCTCCGGCGGTCTGTGAATTATAAGGTTTACAGAACAATTGCGCCAATTGATAGTAACTATAGCCTCGAGTAAATGACGCACTACCCACCACATTATTCCAAGCTGCCTGCTCTATTACCGTAGGCTTTATATCTTGTATTTCCAAGGCTAAATTGCTGTATAAAATGCGTTGGTAGGCATAGTTCCAATCGGTAGATTCGTATCCTGAGAAGATTTCTTTCTCCCATAAATACCCATTTACTTCATATGGAATATTAGATAGCCATGTCTTCAATACGCCATCTGGCAAATGATACTCTGCCGCCCCTACTAACCCCAACGACACCGACGCTTTATCATTTATTACACTATAGTTATCCATCAGTCCTTGGTAATCCTCAATCAAGGTTGGAACGACCTGTGACTTATCCCGTTTCACTTCCAAAAAATCCTTACTGCAACTTGTTGTCAACAACAAGGAGGCTAATATGTATGTTAGTTTTGATATTTTCATTTTATTCATTCCTATAACACTACAAACTCAATTGTAAACCTAAATTATAACTACGTGGCTGCAAAAATGAAGCAGCATGATAGTCTGGGTCTAAGCCCACGTTGTTCGACTTCCACAATAAGCCCAGATTGGCCACATTACCCATTATACGAACCGACTGGAAAGGAAGCTTCGGCATTCTACTCTTAGTAATAGTATACCCAAATGTTATATCCCGTAGACGAACCAAATCTCCTCTTGTAATCAAAGCATCCGAGAAATTATAGTTTGTCGAACCATTTCCGTTATACACGTCAGAATAAGCAGGCACGTTGGTAAACTGCTCGTCACCCGGTTTTTGCCATCTGTCAAAATAATCCATGTGATACACTCCATTGAATTCACCGCCAGAGTAAATAGAGCTACGACGGAACACCGAACCTGATTTCCAGGCAATTAAAAAGCTAAGATCAAAGTTCTTGTACGAAAAATCATTACGTACAGAGCCAAAGTAAGGATCAACGGCTACACCAGCTTTATTCAATGATTCTAAACGTAACGAGTTATGAAAAGCCAGGTTATTTGTCGTACGTTCGCCATCGATATACATAATAGGCATTCCCGTCTCTCCATCCAAACCGTGCCATGGAATGGAGTAGATTAAGTCCCGACTCACCCCAACAACAGCTGCAGGAGGTGTGGAATAATAATCATAGATTACTGCTGTAGGATTAGTATAAACCTCTGTTATTTTGTTTTTAGTAACACTGAACTGAACGTTAGTATTCCATGAAAAATCACCAACAATATTTTTTGAATCCAATGTTATATCGATACCTTTCGTACGCATCGCTGCATAGTTAATAACATTATTATTAGCAGCGGTCCCTCCTGTAATCACTCCCGTACTTGGTGCTAGAAAATCCTTTCCGATTAAATCTTTTGCATCCTTTAAATAGAACTCTAAAGATCCGATTAACCTATTGGAGAGCAGCGAAAAATCAACAGCGGCATTGGTTGTTGACACCGTTTCCCAACGCAAGCTAGGATTTCCAGTGCTGCGTAATGTTGCCTGATTTATATTATTAGGTTGCTTCACATTAAATCCTAGAAGCGCATAATGCGTTACATCCTTAAACGTATTCCCCGCTTTACCATAGGTCAAGCGTGCAGTCAATTGTGATATCCAATCTACATTAAACATCGGTTCTTTATGCACATGCCATGCTCCACCAACAGACCATAATGGTACACCTTTTTGATTAGTCTTTACACCGTACAGATTCGAAGCATCCCATCGCCACGAAGAACTTAAGACATAACGGTTTTTATAACTATAGCTTACGTTAGTAAAATAGGAAATAAACCGATCTGTGAAGTGAAAAAGATCAATAGGAAACACACTCGGAATAGTTGCATTCGAGTTAGGTCTGGTATCATACCGCTTAGTATAATCGAAAAGTGTCTCTCCCTGTCCCGTATTATCATTATAATTATAGAAAATATGTCCTCCGTTAGTATATCGAATAGATTCATTTACATCTGCGCCTGCTATTGCGTTAATCTGATGCTCTCCGTTAAACAATTGATCATAAGATAGCATACCTCTAGCATTATTAGAACTTGAAAAATATGGAGTGCCAAATGACCTTATATCGCCATAAGGAATAACACGTTTCATATCCTTATCTGTAAAACGGTTCACGAGATTCCGTACATAATAAGATTCTCTATCATAAAGGGTCTCCGTACTGTTCTCACCAGCTACGTAATTATAGAATACTGCAGCCTTAAAATGTTTTAGGAAGGTATAATTCGCTTCGACATTAAAACGTACTTCTTTTGCCTTTCCACTCTTATCAATCAACTCTCTTTCTAACAGAGGATAGTAATTCCAATCCAAGAGGCCACTATTTATCGGATCATCCTTATAACTCTGTCTATAATCTTTGATCATAGCTATCGGATTGCCCATTTCATCTGCCAAACGTGTATAAGGCGATAGTCCTACACCAGCCCCGGAATTTAAGTCGCCAATCTTCAACGAATTGTCTTTAGACTTGTCCTGCGTATATTCAATGCGTCCTATAATATTTAAGTTCTTAACTGGTTGAAAGATATGTTGCGTAGAAACATTAAATTTCTGCGCCTCTTCTCCAATCCAGTTGGTTCTGCTTTTATTATATCCCGTTGATAAATAGTAAGAATAATTGGATGTGCCTCCCGAAAACCCAAGGTTATACTGTTGCGTGATTCCTGTTTGCATCAAATACTTGGAGATTTGGTCTCTTATCTCCGTATTTCGCATACGTTCCTCTACTTCAGCCAACTGCCCATCACTTATATCTCCTGCTTTATGTTTGAACAACCATTCAGCATACTCAGGAATTGCGTATTGATTCGAATTAGTATTATATTTTCCCTGACCAAACTGTACTTTTTCTACATCCATAATAACCGAAGATGGAAGTCTGTTACGAGTGCTCAACAAATCCGGCTTTTCATCGAATGTACTTCTATAAGAAAAATTAACGCGATTTGCCTGCCCAAACTTTCCTTTCTTTGTGGTTATAACAATTACGCCATTTGCTGCTCTTGCACCCCAGATAGACGCTGCGGCAGCATCCTTCAATACCGTAATACTCTCTACATCGCTCGGATTGATGAAACTAAGATCTACGCCATAACTATTATTTTTGTCGTACATATTACCTTCGTAAGGGAAATTATCTACGACAACCAATGGACGTTGATTACCTTGCATAGTAGAGAGCCCTCTTATACGGATATCTCCAACATCAGAACTTCCAGTTTTTGTAAACTGCAGACCACTCACCATTCCCTCTAGACGCTGTAAGATATCAGGGCTAGTTCCTCTTTCGAT
>JBEBQJ010000208.1:0-7710 GCA_040395455.1 Sphingobacterium yanglingense
GAATCTGGATGAGAAACAGGATTTAAAAAATGCGGTTGTATTATTAGGTTTTTGTTGTGATGAAGGAGTTCGTCGTAATCAGGGAAGAGTAGGCGCTAAGGATGGACCTGCCCAGTTTCGAAAAGTATTGTCCGGATTACCTGTTCATTTCTCTGAACAAATCCGGTTACTTGATGGTGGGGATGTGTATTGTTATGGTACAGAGCTGGAGGCGGCCCAACAGAGACTGGCTGAACTCGTTTCTACGATTCGTCAGCAAGGAGGCTTTCCGCTCTTACTAGGTGGAGGGCATGAAATAACCTATGCGCATTTTAAGGGCTTGCACATGAATAGTGACTCCATTGGAATCATTAATATCGATGCCCATCTGGATATTCGTCCGCTTAAAGATGGGGTAGGAAATTCGGGTACAGGATTTTACCAGATTGCTGATGATTTGTCGCGTATCGATAAGCCGTTCCGCTATTTAGCTTTAGGAATTCAGGATATTTCTAATACCCAGTCATTATTAGCTTATGCGGAAGGTAAGGGGACGAAGATTATAAAGGCAGAGGATGTGCAAGCGGATAATGTTCGGGAAATAATTGCGACCGTGCAAAAATTTGCGACTCAGGTGGATCAAGTTTACCTAACTATTGATTTGGATGCTTTTGCGGCACCTTATGCTCCTGGAGTGAGCGCTTTGGCTTTTAATGGTATTATTCCAGACATAACCTTCCAGCGGATTTTTCAAGCGATAATCAAGCTGCCTAATTTGGCAAGTATGGATATTGCTGAGTTAAATCCAGTATATGATATTGATCAAAGAACTACCAAGTTAGGCTCTGACCTGATTTTTAAGTTCCTACAGAAGTTTTAGAAGAAGATAACCTACAGTATAAATGGGCACCCCTAAAAGGTGCCCATTTATAGTATGACATTATTTTTCAAATGTTCTTGACAGTATTACTGACATATATTACGTAACTTTAGGTATAAAAATGGAGGAGATAGCGTATGTCAAATATTGATTTTATAAGAGAAGAAACCGCTACCAATATCGGTAATTTTTTTGTTGGTAGACTATTGCCTTTTCGGCAGAAGAGGTCAATAGGCCCGTTTGTTTTTATTGACCATATGGGGCCAGTGTGTCTAGCCGAACACGAAAACCTGGATGTAGGTCCCCACCCGCATATTGGACTGTCTACGCTAACATACCTTTTTGATGGCGCAATATTTCACCGAGATAGTTTAGGTACGGCAATGGAGATTAAGCCGGGAGCTGTAAATTGGATGACTGCAGGTAAAGGGGTGACGCATTCGGAGCGTACACCTGAATACCTCCGTCATAAGGATAAATTCATGCATGGTTTACAGATCTGGGTCGCGCTCCCGAAGGAATTAGAATTTATGGACCCAGAGTTTCATCATACTGAAGCACAAGATATACCTGCTTGGGAACAGGATGGGGTATCCTATAAATTGATAGCAGGACAGGCATTTGGAAAGCAGTCTCCAGTTCCAGTATATAGTAAGTTGTATATGATTGAAATCAAGACTGGAAAAAAAGATGCCTTTATCGATATTCGTGGAGAACTCTATGGCGAAAGCGGGCTTTATATTCTAGAAGGTGATATCGAAAGCAATGGATTTGATTATGGGCCGAAGCAGATCTTGATTACCAAGGATGCACATCTCTGCTCGTTTACAATGAAAGCTAATACCACAGTGTATATTTTCGGAGGGGAACCTTTTCCGGAAGAACGGTTTATCTCATGGAACTTTGTGGCTACTGATCGAGCGATTAATGAAGAAGCTAAGCAAAAGTGGATTGCACGAGAATTCCCGAAAGTCCCTGGTGACGATGATTATGTACCATTTCCAAATGCTTAATTAGTTAGGGATACAAAAGGTGAGAATTTGAAAAATCCTCACCTTTTGTATAAGAATTTATGAAATAGGTAATAATGGGTCTGAGCCCCATTCGGACCAAGAACCATCATAAACAGCAATATCTTTTATACCGATTTGAGCCGCAGCTAATGCTAGAATGGATGCGGTTATGCCTGATCCGCAGGTGAATGTATTCCCTTTTTCGGACTGAATATGTGTGGCGAATATTGAACTCAAGGTAGCTTTGCCTTGCATGAAGGCACCATCCAACACTTGGTCAAATGGTAGGTTGCTAGAGCCAGGGATATGTCCCGATCGGATACCAGCCCTTGGTTCGGGAACAGTACCATTGAATCGTCCTGCGCTACGTGCGTCTATTATGCTCGTACTACTTTTTGCAATTGAAGCCAACATCGCATCTTTATCTGCAAACCATTGGGATTGAGGGGAGGCTATAAAGTTCCCGAGTTTAGTTGTGGTTAGATAATCAGATATAACCGGAAGCTGGGCTTGTTGCCAAGCTTTTATTCCGCCATCCAGTACATAGGTATGGGAATGACCCATATACTGGAACATCCACCATGCGCGTGGGCTCGAATATACCCCCCAACGGTCATAGACGACAATGATACTATCTTGATCGATACCGAGTTGCTGTGTCTGTTCGGTAAATGTAGTTGCACTCACCATCGTGTGTGGAAGTCCTGAACTATGATCTGAAAAACAACCTTCGATATCGAAAAATAGAGAATTAGGAATCAAATCCTTGTTGTGTTCATCTATTTTTTCATTGACTTTGTCTATCGTAGCGTCAAGAATAATAAGTTTAGGGTTAGAACTTAATTCCTTTAGTATATGTACATCAATTAGCGGTGTTTTCATGTTTTATCTTTTGTTCTAAAGATACACAGTTGCACTGAGAATTGAAATATGCGGCAAAGTGATTGCTATTTGTTGTTGATGCAATTATTGTGTCGTGCTGATATTTTATATTAATGGACAACTCTGATTTTAAAATCACTGATCTGTTGTCCACTGTTTCTATATCGTTCAGAATAACTCAGATAAAGCTTCATTATTGCTTATATTTTTAGAGAGATATAATAGAGGTTTTGTATAGGGTTTATAGAGGGTTCATAGAGGTAAATCTCTATAAATCCTCTATAATCTCCCTGTAAATATAGACGATAGGCTTAAATACAGTATAGGTAATATCGAATTTGGTAATTAGGTGTTCCCTTATTGGTCGGATTCGATGATATAGAAAGGCTTTTTTTGAAAGCGTTATGAATCTTCAACAAGAAATAGTTGCATATGTACATCACAAGAATGCTCAAAAAAATGTGGGCAACAACCGCAGAGTATTGAATCTTTACCTGGCAGGATACAGTTGGGGAATAGTGGGATTTTTATAGCTGTCAAAAGGATTTTTGGAATATACCTTTTGACAGCTATGAGATGCGTAAACCAAAAGAATTAAGGCCTAGCTCGAACGATTATCTTAAGCAATTGCGGATGATGGCAAATGCTTTGTCGATATCTTCAATCGTAACCGTGAGGTGTGGTCTAAAGCGTACACTTCTCTCGCCACATCCTAATATTAATAGTTTGTTGTCAAGTGTTTTGGAGATAAACTCGTCCCGGGATTTTTCAGTGTCAAAATCAAATGCAGTAAGTAAACCTTTACCACGCGCGTTGGACAGTTGTGGAAAATCTTTGACCAATTGTTCGATCTGCTGTAAGATATACTTTCCTTTTTCATCTGCCTTGGCCACTAAGTTTTCTTGCTCGATGACTTCTAGAATCAACTTGAAGCGTACCATATCTACGAGGTTTCCACCGAATGTTGAATTGATACGGCTGGATTCCTTGAAAACATTTTTTTCGACACGGTCAAATTTTTCCTGATTAGCGAGTATACCACAGACTTGTGTTTTCTTGCCAAAAGCAATCACATCAGGAATGATGCCGTAATGTTGGTATCCCCACATTTTGCCAGTCATGGCAATCCCAGTCTGTACTTCATCTAGAATAAGGATGATGTCATTTTGGTCACAAATCTCTCTTAGCTTTTGGAAGAATTCTTTTCTGAAGTGGTTATCTCCCCCTTCGGCCTGTATCGTTTCGATGATTAAGCATGCGATATCTTCCGGACGTTGTGTTATGGCTGCATTGATCTCTGCAATAGCTTGATTTTCCAATGCTATAGTCTCTGCAAGATTACTCTCGTTGAGTGGGAACTTCAATTTTGGATTCGTGATACGAGGCCAATTGAACTTCGGGAAGTACATGTATTTTTTAGGGTCTTTCGTATTGGTCAAAGATAGCGTATACCCCGAACGACCATGGAATGCCTGTTTGAAATGGATGACCTGACTGGCCTCATGTTCTATTCCTTTAGATAGGTTTATTCTCGTTTTCCAGTCAAACCCTGCTTTTAATGCATTCTCCACAGCTAAAGAACCCCCATCGATAAAGAAACAATAACTAAGTTCTTTAGGGATAGCTACACGTGAAAACGTATCCAAAAAGTCAGCATATATCGTAGGATAGATATCTGATAAGGCAAGTTTATTGATTGCAGCATCTTTTAATACCTCAGCATTTTTGAGGATATGGGGGTGGTTATATCCGATTGGAGATGAAGCAAACATACTGAACATGTCTAAGTATTCGTTGCCATCTACATCAGCAATATAAGAGCCATGCGATTTCTCTAGATCGATTACAACAGGAAATCCATCTGCTAGTATATGCTTTGCCAATCTTTGGTGTACTTCTCTCATAATTTTTTGTTTTTAAAGGTCAAACTTAATTCCTTGTGCTAGTGGTAAGCTAGTGGTATAGTTAATCGTGTTGGTCTGACGACGCATGTATACCTTCCATGCATCAGAACCTGATTCGCGACCTCCTCCGGTTTCTTTTTCGCCACCAAAGGCTCCACCGATCTCTGCTCCAGAAGTGCCAATATTAACATTAGCAATACCACAGTCAGATCCATTTTGGCTCAAAAATAATTCCGATTCACGTAGGCTTGAGGTCATGATGGCAGAGGATAAGCCTTGTTTCACACCGTTTTGTAGCGTGATTGCATTACCGACTTCACCACTGTATTTGATGAGGTATAAGATAGGGGCGAACGTTTCATCTTGTACGATTTGATAGTGGTTCTCCACCTCGGCGATTACAGGAGTCACATAACAGCCACTTTCATAACCTTTACCGCTTAAGACCTTCCCTTCAACTAATATTTTACCCCCTTGTTCTTTGATTTTGTCCAGTGCATTCAGGTACATGTGTACTGCATCCGTGTCAATCAATGGTCCCATGTGATGTTTGGTGTCCAGTGGATCCCCGATTTTAACTTGTTTGTAAGCATCCGTTAATGCCTTCTTTACCTTGTCATAAATACTGTCGTGGACAATCAATCTTCTTGTACTGGTACAGCGTTGGCCAGCTGTACCTACAGCTCCAAATACTGCCCCTATAATGGTCATCTTCAAGTCGGCACTTGGTGTCACAATGATTGCATTGTTTCCTCCTAGTTCCAGTAATGTTTTTCCTAGACGTTGAGCAACTGTGGTTGCCACCAATTTACCCATTCTCGTAGAACCCGTAGCGGATACCAATGGGATGCGTTCATCTTCCGAAATCCATTTTCCAACCTCTGCATCCCCAGTTATTACCGAAGAGATACCTTCTGGAAGTTTGTTGGCTTTAAGGATATCCGCTATGATTTTTTGACATGCGACTGCACAAAGTGGTGTCTTTTCTGAAGGTTTCCAAACAACGACATCACCACATACTAAAGCCAGAGCAGCATTCCAGGACCAAACGGCAACAGGAAAATTGAAGGCTGTAATGATACCTACAATCCCAAGTGGATGGTATTGGTCATACATGCGGTGCCCCGGTCTCTCTGAATGGATTGTGTTGCCATATAGCTGACGGGAAAGTCCCACTGCAAAATCGCATATATCGATCATTTCCTGGACTTCTCCAAGTCCTTCTTGATAAGATTTTCCCATTTCGTAGGAGACTAATTTACCTAGTACAGGTTTTAGTTCTCTTAGCTTTTCGCCCAATTGGCGAACTATCTCTCCACGTTTTGGAGCTGGAATGTCTCTCCAGATAAGTTTGGCCTTTTCAGCTTCACTGATTACTTTGTCGTATTCTTTACGCGTTGTTGATTGAACTTTTGCAATAAGCTTACCATTGGTTGGTGAAAAAGAAGAAATGATATCTCCTTTTGCAAACCATTTGCTACCTGTCGATGTACCTAGGTTGTCAATCTCGATTCCTAGTGTTTTTAATTCTTTAATTGTCATAATATGGTTTATATTATTCGAAATTTTCATAAATATAGAGAATAATATTTATAATTTACTCTTTTTTGTTGAATATTTGATATTTTTACGGAAAGCCAATAAGATATGAACAGCACTGTAGATTATTTTAAAGTAGAAGAGCTCTTAGGAGAAGAGTATCTCTTGATTCGTGATGCAATCCGTAATTTTGTGCGAGTCGAAATTTCACCCACTATCGATCAAAAAGCACAGTATCACGAAGAATTCCCGGGCCTGATGAAGAAATTAGGAAGTGTAGGTGCCTTAGGACCCTTTGTCCCGAGTGCTTATGGAGGAGCAGGGCTTGATTACATGGCTTACGGTGTGATTATGCAAGAGTTGGAAGCCGGAGATTCGGCTATCCGTTCGGCAGCCTCAGTACAGTCTTCTTTGGTCATGTATCCGATATATACTTTTGGATCCGAAACCCAGAAAAATAAATATTTACCAATGTTGGCCTCGGGCGATTGGGTGGGGGCTTTTGGACTTACCGAGCCCAATCATGGATCTGATCCTTCAAGTATGGAAACCCGTTTGGTGAAAGATGGTGAGGGGTACCGATTGAATGGATCAAAGACTTGGATTACGAATGCGCCAATTTGTGACCTTGCTGTAGTATGGGCCAAAGATGAGGATGGAAAGGTGAAAGGTGTAATCGTGGAACGGGCGGATGCTGGGTTTTCTACGCCTGAAATTAAAGACAAATGGTCGTTAAGAGCATCTCGGACTGGAGAGCTAGTGTTTGATAATATATATATACCTTCTGATAGGTTGCTGCCAGAAGTTTCATCCATGCGCGGGCCATTGTCCTGTTTGAATTCGGCGCGTTATGGTATTTCTTGGGGAGTAATCGGGGCGGCCATTGATTGTTATCAAGTGGCTTTGCGATACGCTTTGGAAAGAACGCAGTTTGGTAAGCCTATAGCAGCATATCAATTACAGCAGAAAAAATTGGCAGAGATGATAACCGAAATTACAAAGGCCCAATTACTGTCGTGGCGTCTAGGTGTCCTGAAAAATGAAAATAGGGCTACGCCGCAGCAAATATCTATGGCCAAACGTAACAATGTGAACATGGCCTTGCAGGTGGCGCGAGAGTCGAGACAGATTCTAGGGGCGATGGGAATTGTAGGGGATTATCCAATTATGCGTCACATGATGAATCTGGAGTCCGTCATTACTTATGAAGGGACACACGATGTGCATCTATTGATTACCGGGCAGGATATTACCGGGATCAGCGGCTTTTAACTTCATGCAAAACCTCCTGCTATAATATGTTTTAGTAAGGTTTACCGTTTAAAGATCTTTTTGAATATCGAAAAGATATTTTTTGTTTTGAGAGCTGAATGCTTATCTGAAGGATAGGAAAGTGGTCAGTAAAGGAATTTGTAGGGGAGATAAGGCGGAGATATCTTCAATTTATGCCTTTTGTGCAGTCCCTGGTACCTATTTGTTTTCTTTTTTCAATTTTATCGTTCAATGTTCCAGT
>JBEBQJ010000209.1:0-7547 GCA_040395455.1 Sphingobacterium yanglingense
ATCATGTTTATGGAAAACTTCGTCCTAAACCTAAGGTTTTTGTTTTCAATCCAAAGCGATTTTGGTATGGCACTGCCGCGGTGGCCATGATGTTACTTTTCCTGGGAGGGGGGATCGTTTTCTTTATCCAAAAGAATGCTATACAAGAGCAACTGCAGAATCAGCTTACTACTATAAAAACGAACGTGGGTCAAAAATCCGAAGTGCTGTTGCCTGATGGGTCGGTCGTATGGTTGAACGCTGGATCGAAGATCTCGTATCACAATACTTTTAATCAGAATGACCGTAAGGTAATCTTGGAGGGAGAAGCTTTTTTTGATGTCAAAGAAAATAAAAATCTTCTTTTTGTCGTGGAGACCGCTAATCTCGATGTAGTGGTCAAAGGGACGGCATTTGATGTATCGGCCTATCCTGAGGATAGACATACTGAAGTTTCGCTTCTCCGTGGTAAAGTAGATATTCAAAATAAGAAAGGTGACCTAGTTCGGAAATTATTGCCAAACGATTTGATTCGATATGATAAGGAGAAGAACACCTATGCTTTCCGTCAAGATAACAATGCCATACAGTATAGTGCCTGGAAGAATGAAGAGCTGATTTTTGAGAATGAATCGTTGGATGTGGTAGTCAAAAAGCTAGAAAGGTGGTATGGTGTGGAAATGGATTGGGAACATGCTAAATCTGCCAAGAGGTACACTTTTAAGGTGAAGACCGAAAGTTTACGTGAAATGTTACAGTTGATCAATGTTATCACCCCTCTCGATTATAGAATTGAAGGGAAGCAGGTAACCGTCAGACAGCGTTAAAATAAGACCGAAAAACACAAATTATGTAATCACTTAAATAAACAAATTATGCTAAAAAAACCAATTCTGATGAGCTTTTTGCTCCTCAGCCAGACACTTTTTGGCCTTAATGCCCAGGAGGTGAATGGTAAAGACAAGAAGTCGGTAAACCTAAAATCACTAATTGAAGTGGTTGAAAAGAAATATGGATACTCCTTCATGTTTAGTAACTCCGATATTGATGTAAACACCTTGGTCGCTTATGACGAACAAGCCGGCAATCTAGAGACGCTATTGAAAAATGCACTAGGAAATAGTGGGGTATCTTATGAAATATCTGGTAAACGAGTTCTATTAAAGAAGGCTAGAAAGGGAACACAAGAAAATGAAGTAAAAGGACTCATCCGTGACGAGCAGGGGAATGCTTTGGCCGGAGTGAGTATATCTACTCTTAAAAGTGGCAAGAACACTGTTACGGATCGAAATGGGGCTTTTACTATAGAAGTGGATGGTAACGAACGATTAAAAATCAGTTATGTGGGTTACTTGGACCAAGAAGTATCGGCTTCGGCAGGAAAATATCTTAACATAACTTTGGTTCCTGGTAATGAGGAGTTGGAAGAAGTGGTGGTAATCGGTTATGGTACGCTCAAAAAATCCGATGTGACGGGAGCTATTACAACTATTGATGCAAAAGACTTAGCAAAACGTGCGACATCGAATCCCGTTGAAGCCTTACAGGGAATGGCAGCGGGAGTTAACGTACAAAAAAATAGTGGTATCGCAGGTGCGGGAATGCAGGTGAAGATTAGAGGGGTTAATACCTTTGGTAGTAATGATCCCCTTTATATTATTGATGGATTCCCGGGGTCTATTAGTAATGTGAATCCTAACGACATCGAGAGTATGGAGATCCTTAAGGATGGTGCCGCTGCGGCGATATATGGTTCAGTAGCCGCCAATGGGGTCGTGATAGTAACAACGAAGGCGGGGAAATCAGGAAAGGTATTGGTGGATATCAATAGTTTTGCCAACATCACTTCTACAGCCAATCGTCTAGAGGTATTGGATGCCAATGGTTATGTCAAATTGCATCGTCAAATGTATGAGGAAAACAACAAGTATTCATCTGCACCAGTGGCTTTACCCGATTACATTAACAATCCAGGTACTGCTAATACGGATTGGCAGGATGCGGTCTTTCGGAAAGGGGTAAATACAGCACATAGCGTCGCCGTGAGGGGAGGATTTGAAGATACCCGATATTCTTTATCTGCTAATCTCGGAAATGACAAAGGTGTGGTTATCGCGAATAACTTTAAAAAGGAAAATGTTCGGATGAAGCTAAGTACGCGTAAGAATATATTTACGATAGAGGGAAATATGGCGTATACTAATTCCAAATATCAAGGGCCTAATTTTAATTTAAAAGAAGCTTATATGATATCACCATTGGTGCCTATTTATGATGATAAGCAGTCCGGAGGTTTTGGCTTAACCAACTGGGGGGGCATACCCAATAACGTAAATGTGGTGGCCGATGAACATTTCAAAACAAGTTGGAGCAAGAATCAAGAGTTTGCAGGAAATGCGTTTGTGAATGTAGACATCTGGAAAGGACTCACATTTAAGACGAGTTATGCATTTAATGGAATAAATAACCAGAAATATTATCATACTCCAGCATTTACCTCGGATGAAAAGAACCCTTACGAATATCCTTATTACAGTGAGGAAAGAAGCTATTGGCAGGAACAGGTTGTGGACAATCTGTTAAATTACCAAGCTGATTTTGATAAGCATAGTATCAATGCTTTGTTAGGTACATCATTAACACTGCAGGAGTCCAACTGGAATGCAATCGGGGTAGAAGGAAAGAATATTGTGTACTCGGTTGAGAATGGAGGATTAGTTACCAAGGAGGTGGCCGAAGGATTTTTGGATCCCTATTTTATGACAATCGATGCTGGTCAAGGAGGAACATATAGTGGTACAGGGTCGAAATATCAATATAATCGTTTCTCGATATTCGGTCGTATTAATTATACGTACGCAAATCGTTACTTACTTCAGTTGACTTTGCGAAGAGACGGCTCTTCTAAGTTTGGACCGGATAATAGATATGGTAATTTTCCTTCTTTAGCACTGGGGTGGAAAATTGATGAAGAAGAATTCTTTCCTAAAGGGGGCTTGGTAAATCAACTGAAATTGCGCGGAAGCTGGGGTAAGCTAGGGAATGAAGCTGCGTTGAGATATTATGACCACCAGGCTTTAATTTATTCCAGCAATAGTTTAATAAGAGGTTATGTAAGGGGAGGAGGGAATCCTTGGCCAGGAAGTATCGCTACCAATTTGGAAAACAGAGAGATTGGTTGGGAAACTACGGTATCTCAAAATATAGGTGCAGATTTTGGCTTGTTTAATAACACTTTAAAGGGGGCAATAAATTATTACTCCAATACCACTGAAGATCTATTGATTACGAAAAAGATAGCGCCTTCGTCTGGTTTGGTAGATCCAGTATTGAATGTAGGTAAAATCCGGAATAGCGGATTTGAGTTGGAATTGAAGTATACTAATCAAAATAATCCTTTTGCCTATAATGTCGGTGTTAACCTCGCTACCTTAAAAAATAAAGTAATCTCTTTAGGTGGAGAGGACCAGACACTATATGGTGTAGGACTTAAATTTGGATCCGAGCACTTCCCAAATCAGACGCGTATCGGATCTCCTATAGGCGGGTTTTTCCTGTATCAGACGGATGGTATTTTCCAAAACATGGATGAAGTGAACGATTATGTCAATGCTGATGGAAAATTATTACAGCCTAATGCCAAACCTGGGGATATTCGTTTTGTCGATAGCGATGGCAATGGAAGCATAAATGATGATGATAAACAATACAGTGGTACTGGTCTACCTAAGTTGGAAGTCGGTATTACATTAGGAGCATCGTATAAAGGCTTCGATATGTCTGCATTGTTGGGGAGTGGATGGGGACATAAACTATATAATGGCAACCGGTACTTCTTTGAGGCAATGAGCTCGGGATCGAACTTTCTGAGTAGTACTCTTAATGCATGGACTGAAAATAATAGGGACACCGATGTGCCTAGAGCAGTATTAGGAGATCCTAATGGTAATAGTCGGGAGTCGACACGTTTCCTGGAAGCAGGTGATTTCATCCGTTTACGCCAAATACAACTGGGCTACACATTACCGAAGCATGTTCTCGGGGCAATCAAATCAGAAAATCTAAGATTCTATATTAGTGGACAGAATCTATTTACATGGACCAAGTATAATGGTATAGATCCTGAATTCGGGAGTCCGGCAGTTGGAGGCTCAACGGTATTAAGTACAGGTGTAGACCGCTATATCTTTCCATTCACAAAATCCTATACTTTAGGCTTACAATTTCTATTCTAAGATAATAGATGATATATCTAATTAAAAATTGATAAAGATGAAAAGAACAACACTTAAATATATATTTCTCTGCTTGATTTTGTCCTCGGCGACAATGTCCTGCAGTGATAGATTAGAGTTATCTGCGCCAGATCAGTTGACATCAGGTAATTTCTGGCGGAATGCATCTGATGCAGAGGCTGGATTAGCATCCGCATATTCTCAATTGGAATCCTCTACAGATGTATGGGAATTCTCTGAAATCAAGTTTCCCGTTGAAACCTATAGAGAAGATATTTGTGTTATAGGGAGTGATGCGATGAATTACCAGACTTGGGTGGAACTGTATAACTTTACCTACACCAATGGGAATAGCCAATTTTCCAGATATTGGGATATCAATTATACGGGGATCGCCTTTACAAATCAAGTGATCGAGAAGGTAGCAACAATCGATATGGATGTAAACTATCGAAATCAAATTGTAGCTGAAGCAAAGTTTTTACGTGCCTACTACCATATGAAGCTGTTGCTGAACTGGGAAAAAATAGTGCTGCGTGACGTATACATAACGAATGAAAGTCAGATTAATAAAGAGCTATCGTCGCGTATAGAAGTGTGGGATTTTATTGTTAAAGATTTGGAAGAAGCGGTGAGTAGCTTGACACCTAAGCATACGGAAGCTAATGTGGGGAGAGCTACTAAAGGTGCTGGCTACGCTTATTTAGGTTATTGTTACCTGACCCGAGCCTACGAAGAGGCTTCGAGACGAGATGAAATGCTGGATAAGGCAGAAAAGGCATTTAGAAATGTAACTGGCTATAGTCTGGAAAAAAACTTTCTGTCGATGTTTGATGGAACCAATAAGAATAGCAATGAATCTATCTTCGAACTTCAGTTTACCGATAATACAGCCAATGGAGCAAGTTATCGTACAGCTATACATAAATGGATTGCTACGGGCGAACTTGGAGGTTGGGATGAGATTACTCCAAGTAACATGTTATTGGCAGAGTTTAAAAAAGAAGGTAAGGTGGCGACCACAGGAGATTATGACTCGAGGCTCTATCAAACTTTATTCTGTGAGGATCCTTACTTTAACGATGTCAATACTCCAAGGGTTTATGGCTATACTTATGATGAAGTATTTGAAAATGGTTCTGGACGTATGAGTTTTAGGAAATATCTTCCAGCTACACTCGATGACTTGAATAAATCTAGAACCGCGGTCAATTTGCCTCTAATGCGCTATGCAGATGTCCTGCTGCTATTGGCCGAAACACTAAATGAACAAGGCAAGTCTGCTGATGCTATTCCTCTTATTAATGAGGTACGCAAGCGCGCGGACATGCCAGCACTGTCTTCAGGATTGGATAAAGAACAGGTAAGAAAACAAATCGAACATGAACGTATCGTTGAATTTGCATTGGAAAATACGCGTTTTTATGATTTGAGAAGATGGGGCAAAACGAAAGAAGCATTGCACGCGATAGGAAGGACAAATTTTGATCCGAGTAGGCATAACTTCTATCCAACGCCTTTGTTGGAAATTAAGTCAAACGACAAAGTAAACTAAAAAATATGTTAATTGTATTCTGTATCATGGTGGTCGGAGTAGGTGTAGGGATTGGCGTTAGGTCAATCCCTCATTTTCGACATGTCGGAAAATGGATTTCTATTGTTATTTACTTTTTGCTTTTTCTATTGGGAAGAGAAGTAGGGACGAATGCGCAATTACTGTCTAGTCTTAATACGTTAGGGATACAGGCTCTGTTGATTACAACTGGTGCATTGATCGGAAGTATCTTTTGTGCTTGGGCACTTTACAGGTTTTTTTTTCAAAAACATGAAGGGTAGTCTAATTATTGTCGGTTTTTTCGTGCTGGGGATTCTTTCTGGGGTAGGTGATGTATTTCCTCCGGATTTTTTTTCGGTAAATACTAGTCAGTACGTGCTGTATGCATTGATGTTTTTGGTAGGATTGAGTATAGGCTACGATAAGGAATTGATTCATTCTTTGCGGAAGACCAATTGGAAAATTCTATTGGTTCCAATAGGTACCGTAATAGGAACTTTGCTTGGAACTGCTCTAGTAGGAGTATTTATACCTGAATGGTCGATAACCGAAAGTATGGCGGTAGGTTCTGGATTTGGCTATTATTCGCTATCAAGTATTTTTATTACTAAATATAAAGGTGCAGCTCTAGGGACAATTGCATTGATGTCTAATATCATGCGGGAGATATTTGCCCTTTTGGCTGCTCCGCTATTGGTACGTTGGTTTGGACGGTTAGCACCTATATCAGCCGCTGGTGCTACCAGCATGGACACCTGCTTGCCTATTATCTCGCAATATAGTGGGAGAACGTACGTGGTAGTAGCTATTTCACATGGTATAATTGTAGATCTCACGGTACCGTTTTTGGTTACATTCTTTTGTTCTTTTTAAAAAATCTAATATGCTAAAATATTTTTCTTGGATAGGGGTGTTCATTTTATCAGTCTTCAGTATGGCCTGTTCTAGTTCAGCAGCTAAGCTGGACAAGGGGGATTTTAATATGGACGACTACTATAATTTATTTGATATACGACAGGATCCGAACGCAGCAAAACGTCTTACCAATCCACTATATACGGATGGGGGGGCATGGTTGGGCTATGGTGTTCCTTTGGACACGAGTGTAGCTGCATTTTGTGGTCCCTATGATTTAGCCGCTCGTAGTTGGTGGAGTTCTGCAATTGTGGAGGTGTTGGGTGGGGAACCGAAGGGAGAAGGTCAACTTGATCGGTTGGGACAAGATAGTGTCGTCTCTTATGTGGACCGTTTATGGATGCGGTCAAATTATAAAGGGGGAAAAGTCGAGCAGACACTCCGGATATTGTCGGACTCAACGTCTTTGTTGGTAATAACGAATAGCTCAGCTGATCCTGTTTGGATCTCTGGAGTACTTTCGAAAGGGGGATGGAGACAAGATGGAAGTCATATTTGGACTGAAAATCAGAGGGGTGAAGTTATTATGTTATCGTTTTCGGAAGGGGTGACGTTGAGTACCAAGGCAGAGCGGTATACTGGCAGCCTGATGGGGAAACAGCATGTTGTCGCGATTACGCATTTTCGTAAAGGTTTTCATAAACAGGATGCTATAAAAAATGGGAGAAGGATTATTAACGAGGAGGGAAGCCTGATCCAAGCGCAAAGTATGAGGTGGGAACGCTATCTGAAACCAAACTTCAGAGCCGAACTATCTTTTGAGGCGCATCGAGTCATGGTAAAAAGTGTGGCTACGCTTATGAGTAACTGGCGCTCAGCTCGAGAAGACATAAAGCACGATGGGATAGTGCCATCTCATGTAG
>JBEBQJ010000210.1:0-7528 GCA_040395455.1 Sphingobacterium yanglingense
CTCTAGAGAAATCTCCCAGGTGGGATAACCTACCCCGGGGAGACCGTCTGGAACATTGCTGGCGATAGCGCGGATTTTCCATCGGGTCACACAAGCCAAGGTGTTTTCATGTCGAGGGCGCCTCCGGTGTAAGAAGCCGGTAACATTGCTTTTCTCTACAGCGAGCTGTAAGCGTTGGGACTCGGAAAAACTGACTTCTTCCATTTCTGCGACTACGGCTGCCAGTGCGGTGCATTTGAGGGCCTGCTCCATGACCCATAGGGCATCTTTGTCCTGTGCGACATCCACAAAGATGACTTTGTGTGGTGCTATCCCGAAATGCGATAAGCCAAGAGGGGATAAGCTGCGTTTGGTACTGATCCAGAGACAGAAATTGCCTGCATGCATAAGTTTGGCAATTAAACTGGAAATAAAACCATTGGTAGCGGTGGCGTGGACTGCAGTGGGACTGATGAACTCGTGGACTGCGGCGGTGGGGAATACTTCGAAAGGAAAAGCGGATTCTATCTCGGCCAAACCAAAATCAATCCGGCTTAATAATCCCGTATTGGGTTTGAAGCCTTCTAATTTTAAAATCTTTTCCTGAAGTTGTCTTATCACCTCTTGTTTTGCTGTCCCCTCCATACGCTGTGCTCTTTGTTTTTAGTTCATTCTTGTATTTACCGCATTGTTTACTTATTTTTGTTATTAATAGTAACAATTTAATGTTATCTATAATAACAAATGAAGTCGGTAAATCAAAAAATATTTTTTGCTTCCAATATTAAATTCCTGCGTACACGCCAGGGATTGAGTCAGGAAACAGCTGCGGAGAAATTAGGGTTAACAAGGGCGAAATTAGCTTCTATTGAGGCTGGAAATACAAAAGCGCCTCAACCTGAGGATTATCTTAATTTCTCTAATTTTTTTTCTGTAAGCATCGATACCTTGCTCAAGGTTAATCTTCCGCTATTGGGAGAATTGAAACTGAGAGAGCTGGAATCGGGTAATGATGTTTTTATAAAAGGAGGGAATCTTCGGGTATTGGCTATTAGTGTAGATAAAAGTAATAATGAGCATGTGGAGTATGTGCCGGTCAAGGCCAAAGCAGGGTATGCGGCGAGTTATGCTGATCCTGAATTTATAGCTTCACTGCCTAAATATTCTCTACCGAATCTACAGGGTGGGACTTTTCGTATTTTTCCTATTGTCGGTGATTCGATGCTGCCGATTCCAGATGGAAGTGATATTACGGGAAGCTATGTAGAAGATTGGACGGCTCTTTCTGCCGGTACGCCTTGCATTGTGATTCTCAAGGGACAACAGGATTTTGTATTCAAGTTGGTCACCTGGCTTCCAGAGGGGCAGTTTCTATTGTCGTCACTTAATTCTACTTATAGCCCTTATACAGTGCCTGCGGAAGAGGTGCTGGAGATATGGAAGTTTCATGCATATAGTACGCGTGTTTTTCCGGATGGACAGTCGGATTTATCCATGGTCATGGCGGCTATAAAAGATTTGGAACGGCATGTTACGACTTGTATATCACCTCCACCTCAGGATTGATAGCTTGAATAATACGGATAAAACCGGCTTTGTCTTTTGGCGATATCAGTACGGAATCGAAGTTGTTGTAAAATAGCTCCAACCGATCCAGGGATGCGGCAGGTGAGCTAATCATATTGTTGGTCTCTACAATCTTTCGGATGCTGTCTATGGCAAGATTTTTTTTATAAAATATTCCACTTCTGATTTTTAATACCTTTTCTTCAATGGTATAGCGAGTGTTGAGTAGGCTAGGAAGGCATATTGAAGAGGTCAGTAATAAAAGGATTATAGCTTCCCATACATGCGTGCGGTGGTATAACATAATAGCAGGTGCAAGTAAAATAGCAATTAGAAGTAAGATTAGCAGTCCTGTGCTGATTTTTGACTTAAATACCATGTTTTTTTGTTGTTTTACCCGTAAAGGCAGTTGTCTTGCTAATATACAATATGTTTTACGTTCTTAATCTTGTCGAAAAAAAATAAACCTTTCCTCCAAACAAATGTTGCTCTTAACTGTTTTTTTATTGAAATTTTAAAACAACATGATTATGAGTTTAAGAAAAGTATTATCCATGTTCCTGGTGGCTGGGGTAGTTGCCTTTGGGACAATTTCTTGTAAATCCAAGATATCGGATGCGGATTTGAAAACGAAGGTAGAAACGGCAGTTAGTGCAAGCCCAGCAGTATTGGTGGATGTCAAGGATGGGGTGGTTACCTTGACTGGTACGGTAGGATCGGAAGATGAGCGTATGGCTTTAGAGAGTTCAGCTAAAGCAGCGGATACTAAAGGAGTGAAATCTGTGGTCAATAATATTACGGTAAAGGCTCCTATAGAAATCAATACCAATGATGCGGATTTGACTGCTAAAATTGTGGACGCAACAAAGGATTTTCCAACAGTGAAAGCTACGGTGGCAGGTGGTGTGATTACGGTCACAGGTACATTAGAGCAGGCGCGGGTAATGGTGCTGAAGCAATCGTTGGATGCCCTAAATCCCAAGAAAGTGGATATGTCGGCGTTAGTTGTTAAATAGTGGTTTAAAAAAAAGAAAATATGTCTTTATTAAATAAATATAAAGTTTTGATTGATACCGCTAATGCTTCTGGTATCAGTGATCTGCAGATGGCAGAGCAGGATGGAGTTTTACAAATACGTGGTACAGCTCCGAATGCTGATGTTAAGAATAAACTATGGGACATCTATAATCAGATAGATCCTAATTTTTTGTCCGGCGATGTGGTGATGAATGTAGATGTGTCTACTGCTGTAGCAGGTACACAGGCTCGTGTCATTACCGAGAATTCAAACCTTAATGTACGCAAGGGACCGGGGACAGATCAACCTATCGTTGGAAAGGCTGCTAAAAACGAAATCATCACGTTAATCAGTAGAGCTAATAGCCAATGGTGGTTGGTGCGGACAAAAGATGGGGAAGAGGGGTACTGTTACGCGCAATATCTAGAACCCATCGGCTAATTTATAAGTTTAAAGATTTACTGTTTTTAATATTTGCAAAAGCCCTGCACTAGACAATAGTATGGGGCTTCGCTGTTTTTAGGCTATTTGTAGGTGGAGTAGTTTTATTATATCTGTTGAATTGGACTGTTGGGATGATTTCTCTTGTGTTAGAGGAGAGGATGTTTAGGTTGTCTGTACAGTAGCTATAGTATAGATAGTATTAAGAACCTATTAAGAAGGTAACTGTGTACGAGTTGCTTTCAAAGTCCTTGCGACTTGGCAACAAGGTATACATGGAGTGAACACGGACTCGACACGGACTCAACACGGATTCAGATGCCTTTGGGTGACTATTGTTAGTATATTGTGTGGCGCTACTTATCGAATATAGGTAATATTTAGCAGTTACACGTTGTAGATGTTGTATGTTGTGAAAAAGAGTTTTTTTTGATTAAAAGAAATGGTTGTTGTTGGAATGTCACTGCATTAAGTAGGCGTGTTAGTGATTTTTTTAGTGTATTTTGTCCATTAATGTTTATATTTTTCAATTCTAAAATAAACGATTATGCTTTGGAGTAGATTTTTTTTGTTGAGTTTTTTCTGTCTTTCTTGTTTTTCTGGCGTATTGGGACAGGAAGTTTCTCCGCAGGAGAATTTTGATATAACTACTTTAAGGCAGATTGCTCTTACACGTACAGATACCAAGAGCCAAGTGTTTCGAACCATTTCGGACGCTAATAATTATGTGAATATTGGAGTGCCTATTGGTTTGTTTGCTGTGGGGGCGATAAATGGAGATAAGACCATGCGTCAAGATGCGCTCTATATAGGTACGAGTACGGCCATTACTGCTGTAGTTAATTATGGGATAAAGCAATTGTTTAAGCGTAAAAGACCTTTTCGAAAATATAACAACTTTGTAGCAGTGACACAGGCCAGTGGATATTCCTTCCCTTCGGGGCATACCTCTTCTGCTTTTTCTACAGCTGTTTCCTTATCGCACGCGTATCCCAAATGGTATGTCATCGCGCCATCTCTTCTGTGGTCCTCTAGTGTAGCTTATTCCAGAATGTATCTTGGTGTACACTATCCTTCCGATATCGCTGCAGGAGCAGTCCTTGGGAGTGGTCTAGCTACAGGGGTCCATCTAATACGCAAATAGATGGATTGTTAGAGCTCGAGACTGAATACATTGCCACTAGATCCAGTTAGGTACACTTTTTTACTATTTGCGCTCTTGCCGATGGTGTTGAAGCTTTTGGTAGATATGTTCTTCCAGTTCATACCGCCATCATAGGAAATATCTGTTCCTGATGTTCCGGTGGCAAGCACTATTTTTTCGGTGATATAGCGTACGTCTGAACGGAAACCAAATATTGGTGTAGTCGGTTTGAACCAGTTTTTGCCGGCATCCTTGGTAAGGAGTATATTGTTGTTGTTATCACGGTCAGATAGGTAGTTGCCACCTACTGCTATCCCAGTATTAGGATTGATGAAGTCGATGGCAAATATTCCAGTAGATGATTCGCCTGATACGATTGGACAATCATATTTGTCTACACGTAGTGCTTTGGGGTTAAAATCAAAAAAGCTGGCGTATGCTCCTCCAGTGCCAATATATAGTCGGTCTTTCCATTGTTTCATGGAAGAACCTGATGCTGCAAAGGCGGCTTCGCCAGGGTCTGCAAAAAGCATGAACTGACTGCTTACATCCTTCCACGAATTGCCCTTGTCGGTGGTTTTTAAAAGTTGAAAGGCGCCATCTATAGGATCTCCTAAGATGTAGCCTATTTTTCCATCTAGGGTTAGGTCATCCAGGAAAATTTCAGGTCTGTGGTCTGTGTATACTTTTGTCCAGGTCTTTCCTGCATCTTTGGTTTTTAGGACAACAGCGGGAGAGCCGACGCCCATAATTAGGACTTCTTTTTTGTTGATGATAGCAATGTCTCTGAAATCAGTGTTTTCATATCCAACAGGGTTTACCCATTGCCAGTTTTTACCTGCATCGTTGGAATAGCCTACAGTACCTTTGCTTCCCGAAACCCATACTGTTTCTTTTCCGTAGGTATCTAGCCCTCTAAAACTAGCGGGTTTGTTCTCTACCAAAGGTACAAAGGTCTGGGCAAAGCTTACAGTTAGTGCACTGCATAGTCCAGCAATCAGAGAAATTGTTTTCTTCATTGTTGTTTAGCTTAATTCTGCCATAAGTTTATTGAACTCTTCGCGTAAGGTAGCTAGTTCAGTTTCTAGTGTTGCTACACGTTCTTCTAAAGCTTGTACTTGAGTGCTTGACCCTGTGGAGACTGCTGTTGTACTTGCTTCGTAGTCTTCTTCGTCAAATTCGCCGAAGAGGTGTATGTATCGAGCTTCTTTTTGTCCAGGGCGTTTTGCCAATAACCTGACATAGGGCGTCTCCTCTTCAGCAAGCTTATTTAAGAGTTCCTGTACTTCCTCCAGGGTTTCAAATTCATAAAGACGTCCTGAATTCGAATTGATTTCTCCTGCAGTGAGTGGACCTCTTAAGAATAATAGGCACAATGCTGCTAGTTCGGCTGGAACTAAAGGGTACTGTATGGCGATGTTGTGCTTGTATTTGGTGACACGTGAACCTCCACCTACAACAGTAGATGTTAGACCGCGGCGTTTTAGGCTATCTAAAGTGTTTATAATAGTAGCTTCATCATAAGTTACTACAGGTTTGCGTGATGTTTTCTGGTTGCAGGCCGTTTGCAGGCCGTTGATCGTCATAGGGTAATATTCAGGGGTGGTCTTCGACTTTTCCAATAGGCATCCTAATACGCGAATCTCTTCTGGGCTTAATTGAGGTAAAGTTTTTATTTCTTCCATTGTTGTCTGTAAAGTATAATTGTTTTCTAAGATAGTAAACTTCTCGCTCAAGCCGCGAGTGGCTCTTACTTTTTTCCGTAAAAAGTAAGCAAAACTCATCGCTTCAAAGTTTTGAAACAACGTATATCTATTCCTGCAGTTTTGCAAAACTTTGGAGGCGATAAAAAGAGAAAATGTAAGGGTTTTGCTTTGATATGGTATTATCATAGAATTCTAAGGAATCAATAACTTCTAAAGTTTGGATGTCTTCCCTTCCGAGCTTGTAGATTTTACTTCGTTGAGCGCTTCAGGCTTTTCTGTTTCTCTACGCTGCAACAGAGATGGGGAAGAAGTAAATAATTCCTTGAATTATTTACTTCTTCGTATTTTCGTGGGTTGAAAATATAACGAATTGTTGAAAATCGCTCATCATACCAAATATGTTCACCCTGTGCGTGAGGGACATCGTTTTCCGATGTTGAAGTATGAGCTGATTCCTGAGCAGCTCTGTTACGAGGGGCTGGTGTCCGCTGTCAATTTTTTTGAACCGGAGATGGTCGATTTTGAAACGGCAGCGTTGGCTCATGATGTGGACTATTTGCGTCGACTGTTTGATTTGACGTTGGATGCAAAGATGGTGCGACGTATAGGTTTTCCTTTGTCTCAGGAGCTGGTAGAGCGGGAGCGTTATTTGGTGGATGGTACCCTGAAATCTGCTTTGTTTGCGTTGGAGTATGGTATTTCCTTCAATGTGGCCGGTGGTACACATCATGCTGGACGTAATTTTGGAGAGGGGTTCTGTTTGATGAACGATCAGGCGATAGCGGCGGCTTACCTGTTGAAACAGGGATTGGCAACGCGTATTCTGATTGTCGATCTCGATGTGCATCAGGGGAATGGTACAGCACATATCTTTGAGGGAGTTTCTCCAGTCTATACTTTTTCGATGCATGGAGACAAGAATTTTCCTTTTATCAAGGAGCGCTCGGATAGGGATGTCGCTTTGGAGGATGGTATTACAGATGACTTGTATTTAAAGCTACTATGCGAGAATCTTGCCTTTCTTTTTGAAACGGTTCATCCTGATTTTGTTTTTTATCAAGCAGGTGTGGATATCTTAGGTTCGGACAAACTTGGGAAACTGCAAGTGTCTGCTGCTGGATGCAGAGAGCGGGATCGGATGGTGTTAGAAAGCTGTAAGATACATCAGGTTCCTATACAGATCAGCATGGGTGGTGGTTATTCGACTCAGATTCGTGATATTGTCAATGCGCATGTCGAAACCTATCGAGCAGCAATTGATATTTTTGATTTCTAATTTTTAACTTCTGACTTTTTAATTTTATACTATGTTTTTTTATCAAGATGCCTCTTTTGAAAATTTATCCATACACCATGTCGGTAATAAAGCCAACGATGAGTTCTATATTCTATCGGAGGCGCCTGTGGATTTAGTCGGAGATGAGGTATTACCAGATTTACTGATGCAGTACTTTATGAAACCCTTTGTCAAGGCTAATGAAGTGTATCGTTTTTTTCATCCGAATGAGGAACTACAGCTTAATGAAGTGTATCACTTCAGTAAGAAATTTTTCGATGGAGAAATCGGTTTTCATGAATTTTCGCAACAGGTTACTAAGCATCTGTATGAGGTGTCCGAGCATCCGAAGATTAAACCGGGCGAGGTGTATGTGGTTTCTCTAAAGAATGTGCAGA
>JBEBQJ010000211.1:0-7525 GCA_040395455.1 Sphingobacterium yanglingense
CTTCGCCTTCTCTAGCGTCACTGCGAGACCGCCCAAGCGGTCGAAGCAGTCTATTTTTATTTTTGTCTATTGGGTCTCGATAACTTGTTAATTTGATAACATGATCACCCGCCAGTGGTCGGACACGACCCTGTCCATCGGACAGTTCTCTTCCACCCCCATTAAAATTCTTCATTTTTTTGGATTCATTAGTGTGACCTAATGAAGGCGGGCCTGAGAGCTAATTCTATCAATAACCAACCGTACCTAATCCTTGACTAGGCCACACGGTTTAATAAAATAGTTAACTGAATATCAAGGATGTGCTAAATGAGAGTTCAAGTAATATAATCGGTTTGTAATGCACACCGCAAGAAATAGAAAAGTCATCCTTAATGACTAAGCATCCGAAGCTACTCGGGCGACTTAATTACATTTTTGTAAAGTTGTTTTTTCATCATTGCTCATTAGTTTATAATCGCGGCCAATTGAACAATGAACCTTATATGAAAGGAATATCCATCAAAAAAGAGGTGGATCTTACCTTATCCTCTAACGATGGCCCTAGGAAGCCCACAGACGAGAACAAAGAGTAAGCCCACCTCTCCTTCCGCTACAAAGGTAGAGATTGGGCTTTGAACTCCTCCTCTTGCGTCTGTTGAAAATTCCCTAGGTTTTCGCTAGCAAGATTCAGCTTCAATAGCCAAATAATATTACGGAATCAGCCTAAAAAGCCAAATCCATAATTCAAAGGTAAACATTATTTTGATTTTTACAAAAATAAGTGTGCATGTTTTAAATTGATAATTATTCAATCCGCTGTAAAATGCACAATGCAAAAAATAAATAGACTTTCATTATATCTTATTAACGCTATAAAATTCAGAAGACTTGTTCTTGGAATATCAGCCTATCAATTTGCCCTGAATCTAAAAAAAAGCAGGAACTATGTATCTCAGATAGAAAATATAGATGAAGATAGTCAATACAACTCAGCAGACTATTCCCTTATAGCTGACGCATTAGGCTGTGAACTGTCTGACATCACCCCTCCGGATGATTGGCAAGTGAGCGATTCTCACGAAAAGGTCGACAAAGTCGTGGTATCCCTTACCGACCCTGCGTTTGCGCGCGAGGTGATAGAAGGAATACACGCCAGCCCCAAAGCCTATGTGCTTAAAGATATAAAAGAGCTTTTAAAGCATTTGGCACTGACCAGCAAGAACCCTGAAGAGATAGCGGTCGTTACCAAAGTGTGGGAAGAGTTCAAGAAATAGAATTTGATAAAAAGTAACTTTTAAATTACCTTTGTATTATGCGAGTTAGAGAAGTCATAGCTTTTAAGAATTATTTTGAGGACTTCCTTTTGGAGCAACCACAGAAAGTACAGGACAAAATATTCAAGATAATTGAGGCTATTGAAACTCTCGAGCGCGTTCCAAAAAACTACTTAAAGCATCTGACCGGAACAGATGGATTATATGAGGCTAGGATTCAGCTAGGTTCTAACATATGGCGTGTATTTTGCTTTTTCGATGGTGATAGGCTTGTTGTCTTAATGAATGGATTTCAAAAAAAGACACAGAAAACACCGAAAGGTCAAATCGATAAGGCGAAGCAAATAATGGTTGAATATTACGAACAGAAAGGCAAAGAAGATGGAAACTAAAAACTGGAAAGATATAAAGGATAATGTGTACGGTAAAGTAGGAACCGAAAGACGTGATGAACTCGATAGAGACTTCGAATCTTTCAAAATTGGACTGCTACTAAAAAAAGCCCGTGAAGAAAAGCACTTGACCCAATCCGAACTTGCCGAAATCATTGACAAGAAGCGTGAATACATTTCAAAAATAGAGAATAATGGGAGTAATATTACCCTAAAAACTTTATACGATGTCGTCGAAAAGGGTTTAGGTGGAAAAGTTAAAATATCGATTGAGTTTTAAATCCTTGCCCTCTCCTAACTTTGATCGAAGTCGAACATATAGTATCGGTACGCAAACCTGAAAAACCAGATGTGGTCATGTCACGGATGGATTATGTTATCATCTGTCAGGTAATAGAACGGCTCAACGAAATCGGAATGGAGGATGATGAACTTTCATTCCTACTTGGAAAACCCAATAATTACGTATTTGGCTTCATTGTTAAACCCAGCGACAAGAACAGATTTCACGAAGATCAGATTGACTTACTCCCCTATCTACTGAATTGTCCTTTTTCGAGAATCATCGTCAGCGGTACGCCTTCCGGAAATATACACCTTCATCATACCAAAAAGATTGACGAAGAGGGATACAAAGGTTTCTCGCATATTATCTACGACGAGAATGGTAAGGGAACCCGCGTCATCTGGAAGAAGAAACAAGCTCCTAAAGGAACAACACGCAAAACAAACGGAGTTCTCTTAGACCTGCTCAAGCAATGGATAATTGAAGGCTATTTCGACCAGAACCAGAATGCTTTGGAAATCTACAAAAAGCTAAAGGCTGAAAACGTTGATTTTCGTATCAGCGAGCTCGAAAAATGCTTCAAGATATTATGTGGCACTGGCCAGCAATTGTTGGAAAAAGACTCAGTTGATGGCCTGTTGATATATTGGAATCCATTACGGCAGACTGTGCCTACTAATCCCCTGTCAAGATTGGAACTACAGACAGAAAGACTATCACTGCGCCCATTCAGAAAAGAAGATGGAGCTGCTATGTATGAGCTGAACGATGACCCTGAGGTCCTCCAGTAATTATCGTTGATTAAAACTTGGAGCAAAGGAGATTCTTAAAAACGGCTCTGGCCGACAGTTCTTGGAAAAAGGCTCGGATGAAGATACTAAAAAGCACTACTCGAGACTGTCAAATAAACAAGACTGTTTAATTTGCCAACAGTCGTTCGCATTTACTTCCTTTATCCACGTTAATCATCATATCATATTTAGCATCTAGCGAATGGATATTGATTGCTGGATAATTCTTATCACCGTCCGATTCTGAAACTCCAATTATCAAGTATTTGTCGGGGTAGTTTTCTTTCAGAAAAACACCCAACTTCTTATATCCCACAAAATCCGGGTCGTTTTCGATATGAAAGTTATGTGCCCATACCACCGCACGCGAGCCAGGAAATACATGCTGTTTGAGATTCTCGTACATCATAGAATCCCTTGGAAAAGTAGGATCATCCCATAAGTTTGTAAATTGCTCTAACTCGCGAAAAAAAACACTGTTTTCTTTATTTCCAATCTGCTCTTTCAGAGCCCTTACGTTATACTTCGCTTTTTTAAAATGATTAAGCCATTCGGTAGTCTTTATTACTAAGACACCACTGTCGAGAATAGAGCGAAGGCTTTGATTTATCAATTTTTGAGTCTCACGTATTTCTTCCAACATTTTGAGGTCGTCACCGACGTATTTCTCAATCTTGGATAATGGGATAGAATAGTTCTGACAATCTATACCAACAAGCTTTACCTTCCTGTAGTTGCTTGTGTTATGTTGTTTTAACCATTCCAACATTTCTAGAATCTCTACAGTATCAAAAAGACCAATCCCCTGCAAAGAATAAGGTTCATTCAGAGAGGCTAAAATACCTTTGGGATCCAGCTCTATCTCACCATGAATATAGCTATTGAGGATATCCGCTACACTCATTGAAGCTTCTAGGGCAATAATATCTATGATATTATGTTGCACAAAATGTTTTATCAATTCAACTTTCGACTTGTAATATCCTTGACGAAAATGTTCTGCCTCACCCAAACCAATAATGTCATACTGCTTCATATTATCGGAAAGCGCATTTAAATCCTTGTCTGAAAAAGACTGAGCCGAGGCTCTTACAGTAAACAACATGAGTAATGCGGCTAATATAAGTCGATGATGATACATAATTTATAGATTAGATTGTTTTCCTATATGATGTCCTAAGTTAGGTATTTCCATAATAGTAAAACAAAGTACCTGCTAGCGCTCCTTTGTATAAGGTGTGCCTTTCACATTTGCCCTCGCTAGTATCCTACTAACACTAAGCAGAAATATGAAGATACAAAAAAGCCGCTCCAAATCTGGAACGGCTTCTCAAGCAACTGTCCTCAGCTTGCTAAAGAAATTTTACAGTCACAAATTGTAACTTTAAAACTAGAGTTACTTACAGGTCTGTGTCATAACAAAAGTATTCACTTGCTCACCTAAATTCGCCGTGACCTTGGTTACTTTTCCTTTTGCATCTTCCTCATAGCTCAATTTAGTGCTATTTCCTTCCTCATCAAGCAAGGAAGCAACGCGGTTTTTAGACCGCTTACCCACATATCCCATTTCGTATAAGTAGCCCAACGCTGAACCTTCAGAACAAGACATTAACATAGAAAAATCTGCTATCAGGCTATTAAAGTCATTATATTTCTTCGAACTGTCATAAGTCAATGTAATGGTCTCGGAATAAGTATACCCATTATCGCCAACAACACTATGCTTTACCGTTGTCAGATTATCATTGGTGTATATATACTCTTCGGTGGTGACATAGTTTTTACCGCTACTGGTAAGTTTTGTCAAATAACCTCCCGCATTATATGTAAAAACCATATTATGATATCCCTCATCTTCCAAGAGACCTCTTGCTGTAGCGATACGACCTTGATTGTCTAAGGTATATTCTACATCATCATAGCCTTTAACCGTTATTGTATTCGCTGTGTAGGTGAAATTTGATTCGGCTTTCCAATTGGCTTCAGATGGCTCTAGAACAACTCCTTTGATAAGTTTGCCTACTTGGTCATAGGTCATCATAATAGAGTTGTCTTTCTTATCAACAATACTTAACACTTGACACTTTTCTTGTACAATTTCATTTTCATCGCCATCGTTCTTGTCTTTTGAACAAGAGAATAAAGTCAAAGGGATTACAAATAATAATAGTAGATGTTTAATGTTCATAGCTTTTATTTAAAATAATTTGAATAATCAAAAGTAAAGAGACTTCCATATACCTAAATACGGGAAACCGTAAAAATAACTCTTATTATGTAGCAGTTTCTCTACTTGAAAATTACTAATCTATAACACTATTATCGCCCCCATGCTGGTGCTCCTTTATAAGGAGTACCTTCTACATTTGCCCTCGCTAGTATCCTACTACAACTAAGTAGAAATATGAAGATACAAAAAAGCCGCTCCAAATCTGGAACGGCTTCAATATGTTATATCATAGGCTCTGTCTAGAGCTTCTCTATCTCTTCTACAGAAAGACCTGTACCTTTGGCAATATCTGCTATAGGTAGTCCCATTTTCTTAAATTCTAAGGCGATAGCGATTGCTTCCTCACGTTTTCCCTTTTCTATCCCCTTTTCTATTCCACGCTCTCTTTCTTGCCTTTTGATTGTTTCTATTACTCCCATTTGTATTGTGCCTCCTGTCACTTGATAAATGTATTGGTCAAAGTTACTATTTAAATCCTTATCTCGTATAAAAAGAAAACTTTTTAAGAACACTAAAAAGCTCATTATACGGTCTTTACTATACTTGTTGGTCTCAATCAGCGCACGCGCGATTGTACTCCGCTGCTCTGCCAATTCGTCTTCAGGAAGCTTATTCTCCTGTAAAGCTTTCTGGCAGGCCAATACAATATACGCAAAAATATTGTCCATAACAAGCAATTCATCCTCCCGATGATCGAAGATCTGGTAGGCCAGGTAACGAAAGCTCAGAGACGTACCGAACACACGATAGCTATATTCATCGGGACGCCCCTGTGTACGTGCTCCGGTAAAAACAGCAATGGTTTCTACAGGGACACGATAGCGATCCAACAGCCGATAATGGTATTGAAATATACGATATGGAAATGCATCGTCATTGCCTCCCTCAATTTCGGTATGTACTAGGATCCACTTCTCTGTACCGTCTTTGAGGTATACTTTGACCAAAAGGTCTGCTATACGCCTACCCTTCTTGCGCTCACGGTCTGGAATAATCTCCAGCAGTTCCTTATCCATAAAGGTCAGCCCTCGCTCCAGGTCAAAGATGTCATCTGCCTGCGGATACATGAAGCGGAGAAAGTCAGGAAAGTTTTCTTCAAAAATAGCCTTAAGAAGTTCATCGTTCTTCTTGGGCGGCCTTGGTCGATACGCTGTACTCATAATGTCTAGTCTAATTGGTTCACTAACTGCAAACTACAAGATAAGCTTTAAAACGCACAGAAACAAAATGAAAACACTGCTACACAGAAACTTAATAATCAGAAAAGGTATATTTAAGACACAAAAAAGCACTACTCAAAGGAATAGTGCTGGATAGAATATGAAAGGTTTTCTATTTTTGAATAAAATCTTTTGTTGTAAGCTGTTCTCCAAAGTGATGCACGACCTCATTAAGTACATAGTCTTGCTGATACTTATTGAAGGCAGATGTCGCATCGGAAATCAGGAAGGTGTTGTACCCCCGTTCGTGGGCATCACGCAGCGTACTCTCCACACAGACATGGGTAGCGTAACCGACCAAATACAGGTTTTCAATCTTATTATTGCGTAAGTAGACATCGAGATTGGACCCTGTAAAACCGCTAGCCCCTACCCGTCCGGTAACTACAAACTCGCCACTGGCGGGCTTTACCGTATCATAAAACTGAGAGCCAAATTCATTGATGGGAAATGTACCTGCATTGGGGATAGCCTTACGAAGCCCACTCTTTCCGTTGGCTAGCTCCGGGTATCCTTTTTCAAAACGTAAACCGACATGGATTACCTCAATACCTTCGAGCCGTGCATAGTCCAATGCTTTTTCTATATTTCTGATTGAGGTATGCATCATCTCCTTGTCGGTGACCAGCGCCCTGTAAAGTTTCCCGTCCGAATGCATCCATTCGTTCTGTGTTTCGATAAGAATCAAAGCTGATTTTGGCTTTGTCTGTCCGTGAATGTCTTTCATTGTCAAAAGAGTTAGGATAATTAAAAGTGTTGTTCTCATTTCAAGTCGTTAAAATCAAGTTGTAAAGGATTGTTAATATGTTCGTGGGATACTTTGGAAACAGCCTGCCAACCGTCTGGGTACTTTATATAAGACAGGTAATCCGTAATTATCAACTCACCTGTCCTAAAAAACTGCACCTTCACAACCGCTGTACGACCAGTGATGTCCAATACATCAATCTTAAAGTCGAGTTTTCTAACCCCGGAGTTTACTTTTGCAGGATCATTTTTATAGGTTTCTACCACTTTCACCCAATCGGAAAGCCCTAGCCTCATTAACCCACCCTGCTGAGGAATGAGAATCGCAAAATCGCGATGAAAACCGCGAAACATGGCCTTGGTGTCCATTCGGTTTAGAGCACCATTTACAAATGTTTCTTCGACCAGGCGTTCTAATACTTGCATCTCACAAAGACTATCAACGGGCCTTTCTACCTCAGAATAAACACAACATTTTTGATCGATAGACAACACTTTGGCATGATCAGCGACCGCTTCCTTGGGCACTGTTGTCGATATTGTTACTAATACAAGCATACTCATAATTGCATCTTTCATACATTGGTTGAAGTTAATATTCAT
>JBEBQJ010000212.1:0-7463 GCA_040395455.1 Sphingobacterium yanglingense
AAGCCTTTGAACTTGCTTTAGATGCTGTTTTAAACGGCGTTGCAGCATTACTAAATCCCGAAATATTAAAAGTTACTGCTTGTAAACTCTCATTTTCTTCATCTACGGATCCATCTTTTTTGCAGGAATAAATAGCTAATAAAATGATGACATAAAATGAAAGTCTACCTTTTTTTGAAAATAGACTATTCATGATCTGTGTATTTGTGTGTTATAATTAGTTTAAAAAAAACTGCGGTTAACAATTCGCTAACCGCAGCAATATATATAAAACATTTTAAACCAACAAATTAACCTTTCACGCTGTAGATTTCCTCCTTACCATTAATAACAACTCGAACCTTGTCACCTCTTTTTCCGTTAATTTTATAAGCATGTACTTTTCCGTTTTTCCAGGTAATGTCGACCGTTCTATTACCTCGAGCACGAAGGCCTTTTACCTGTCCGTATTCCCATGCGGTAGGTAAGGCTGGAAGTAAATGAATATACCCATCATGACTCTGTAACAACATCTCTGAAATACCTGCCGAGCCTCCAAAATTTCCATCAATCTGAAAAGGTGGATGTGCACAAAAAAGATTGGGATAGGTACCAGCTCCAGCTCCCTGATAGGTGGTACCTACACCGAACGCTGGCTTGAGTAGCTGTCTTAAAATCTCTAAAGCATGGTCACCATCATGAAGTCGCGCCCAAAAGAGGATTTTCCATGCTCTGGACCATCCTGTACCTTCATCCCCCCGCACCTCTAATGTCTTTTTTGCAGCTGCTGCCCAATCTGGTGTCGTCATTGGTGAAATAAAAGCGGCAGGATACAAGCCATACAAATGCGACACATGCCTATGTGTAGGTTCTACCTCCTTATAATCTTCTAACCATTCCATAACGCGACCTGACGAACTGACACGCACAGCCGGTGGAATAAGCTTAAGGTCTGTGCGTAATATCCCTGCAAAACTATCATTAATACCTAGTACAGAATCAGCGGTAATCACGGCTCCATATAATTCCCGTACGATTTGATTATCGATGCTGGGCCCCATTACGACTGAAGCGGTATTACCGTTAGGCAATCTAAAACCATTCTCCGGAGAGACCGACGGTGACGTAACCAACCATCCTGTTTTCGGGTCTTTAACCAAAGTCGCTTGATAGAACTTCGCTGCTCCGGCTAACAAGGGATATATTTCTCTTAGATAAGCTTCATCCCCACTAAAAAGATAGTGTTCCCACAAATGATTACATAGCCAACCAGAGGCCGTACTCGCTCCCCAAGAAGCATTCTCTCCAGGAGCAGAATATCCCCAAATATTGGTCATCATATACACCACCCATCCAGGCGCATTGTAATAAGCCTTTGCTGTCTTTTCACCTTCCTTAGCAATTCTTTTGATCAGCTCTATAAAAGGCTTATGATATTCTGGAAGATTACCGACTTCTACTCCCCAATGGTTCATTTGCGCATTGATGTTTAAGTGGTAATCACCGTTCCAGGGAGTCTGAATCTGATGAGCCCAAAGTCCCTGTAAATTCGGAGGAAGTGCCTTATCATATTTTGGTGCAGTACTAGAAATCATAAGGTACCGTCCAAATTGATAGTAGAGCGCTGCCATTGCATTATCCTTTTCAGGATGTTCGAAAAAGCTTTTAATCCGTTGATCTGTGGGTAGATTTGCTTTAGAAACCTGATCTTTCAGCGTTAACTCGACTCGTCCAAAAATACGTTGATACTCCTCCAGATGCTCGGCAAATAGCTTATTGTAACTCCACTGTCCGGCGTCCTCGAGGTTAATTGACACATCGGTATCCGGTGATTTACTGTAATAACTAGTCGATGCTGTAAAATAAATCAACACCTCGTCCGCCTCTTTGATGATAATCTGATTATCATACAACTGCTGCTTTCCTCCTTTGGCTACTACCTTAATTTCACCCACAAACTCGAGTCCATCTCCTCCTACACCATCCTTAAGTCGGCCTGTAACGGTAATCTCTCCTGGCTGTAGCTCATAATCTGTTACGTCTTTGTCGCGGTAAAAGTGAAGCGCAAAACCTATGGACTTCTTCTTACTAGCCGACAATCTCACGACGCCAACATTCTTGTCCTGTGACGTGAAATACTCCCGTAAATAACGGGTCCCGTTCACTTCAAAGCTCGTTTCGGCTTTTGCACTCCGTAAATCCAAACTGCGTTTATAATTCGAAAAGTCTCCTTCTATAAAATGAAGAAAATTCAAAAAACCAAAATTCTGAAAGCATCCGTAAGGAACAGTAGCTCCATTGCCATGACCTGAACCTTGACCATTGCATACAAAGTTCTTATTCACCAATTTTTCAGCCTCATCGTTTTTTCCTTCAAACAACAACTGCTGAATCTGTCCGACACTTTTGTAAGCATCGTAGTTATTAGGGTCCTGTGGCGACCCAGACCACATGGATATTTCGTTAAGAACGATTTGCTCATCTTTGACACCACCATAAGGCATCATTCCAATACGACCATTTCCCAAAGGTAGAGCCTCTTCCCACTTGGCAGCAGGTTTGTCATACCACATTTTAAGATCTTGCCCATAGGCCATAGACAAGGTGCATAAAACTGCAACTAGCACACAACTCTTCTTCATTATAGATATAGATTAAATTCTATCACCACGATTAGACCTTTAAAAGCTGATTGATTTAGCTATCTCCATTAAAGATAAACTATCCTGTCATTTAACGACAACTTAAATCTGATAAAAATAATATAGCACATGTATTATATAATCCCAAACTATGGTCTATAAGTTTTTACGATAAGAGTCTACTGTGATTTTGATCTATTTTTGGAAAACAAAACAGAAGTAAAAACATTTTATATATATAACACAAACAGCTATGGAAGAGAATAAGAAAAAAATTACTACGGCGTCAGGCAATCCGGTGCCATTTTATCAGGATTCGATGACTGCTGGTCCTAGAGGTCCAATTTTGTTACAGGACTTCTTTCTTCATGAGAAATTAGCCCATTTCAATCGCGAACGCATTCCCGGACGTATAGTTCATGCGAAAGGTTCAGGTGCTTATGGTACATTTACCGTGACACATGATATTTCAAAATACACCAAGGCGAAATTTCTCAACCAAATTGGCAAAGAGACCCGTGTTTTTCTAAGATTCTCTACCGTGGGAGGTGAACGAGGTTCGGCAGATTCGGAAAGAGACCCACGAGGTTTTGCATTAAAATTTTACACGGAAGACGGTAATTATGATTTAGTAGGCAACAATACACCAGTTTTTTTCATCAAAGATCCCCGCAAATTTCCTGATTTTATCCATACCCAAAAAAGGGATCCCTACACAAACTGCAAATCAGCAACTATGATGTGGGACTTTTGGTCACTGAATCCAGAATCACTGCATCAGGTTACTATACTCATGTCAGATAGAGGAACACCTTACGGCTTCCGTCATATGCATGGGTACGGCTCACACACATTTTCAATGATCAATGCCAACAACGAAAAGGTCTTTGTAAAATTTCATTTCCGAACACAACAGGGAATCAAGAACCTCACTGCAGATGAAGCTGATCAAATGCGGGCCAAAGATATGGACTATGCGCAACGCGACCTTTATACCTCCATTGAAAATGGAGATTTTCCAAAATGGAAACTCTATATCCAGGTCATGACCGATGAACAAACAAAAACATTCAAATGGAATCCATTCGATCTTACAAAGGTGTGGTCTCAAAAGGACTATCCTCTGATCGAAGTCGGAGTCTTAGAACTCAACGAAAATCCGGATAATTATTTTGCTCATGTAGAACAAGCGGCCTTTGCTCCGGCCCATGTCGTTGACGGTATTTCTTTCTCTCCGGACAAGATGCTGCAAGGTCGTATCCTATCTTATCCTGATGCGCACCGTTACCGATTGGGCGCAAATTTTGAACAAATACCGGTGAATAGATGTCCATTCATGGTTAATAATTATCAAAGAGATGGTTACATGCGCGTGGATGGCAACGGAGGTTCTACCCCCAACTACTTTCCAAATTCTTTTGACGAGAGCAGAGAGGCCACCGAATATGCAGAACCTGCCCTACTCTTAGATAGTGCGATAGCAGACCACTACGATAGAAATGCAAATGATGATGATCACTACACGCAACCGGGAGATCTATACAGATTGTTAGATAATGAACAAAAAAATCATCTTGTAGCAAACATCGTTGGTGCAATGTCGGGAATAGAAGGTCCTAAGCGTGACGAAATAGTCATGCGTCAACTGTGCCATTGGTTTAGAGCTGATATGAACTTGGGAATGGAGGTAGCAAAAGGCCTCGGTTTCTCCATGGATAAACTCGGCGAATACATGCCAAAATAAGAGACAAAAAAAAGCTACCAATTTGGTAGCTTTTTTTTGTATAAGAAGTAAATAGATTCTATTTTTATAAAAAAATAAAATTTGATGAAAAAAGATCAATCCCGAATAATCAGAGAACAGGCTCCACGTTCCACAACAAGAGAACACTCCGTACCACTGTACTTAACCTCCAGTTTTATATTTAATAGTGCTGAACAGGGACGGGCGATATTTGCTGATGAAGAAAAAGGAATGATCTACTCACGTTACGCTAATCCTAATACATCGGAATTTGTAAATAGAGTATGTACATTAGAGTCTGCAGAGTCCGGTTTGGCTTTTTCCTCAGGCATGGCTGCTGTATTCGCTTCATTTGCCGCCTTCGTCGAAAATGGAGATCATATCGTAGCTAGTCGTGCTATTTTCGGTTCCACTCATCAACTTTTAACGCAATTACTTCCCCGATGGGGAGTAAGCACCACCTATGTCAATAGTCCTGAAATTTCGGAATGGGAGAAAGCCATACAAGACAACACAAAAATTGTCTTTCTAGAATCGCCGTCCAATCCTGGACTCGAATTGTATGATCTAGAAAAACTCGGTAACCTAAAGAAAAAATACCCTAATATTATCTTTTCTATCGATAATTGTTTCGCGACCCCCTACCTCCAAAAGCCTTTACAATACGGATTTGATTTATCGATACATTCAGCCACAAAGTATATGGATGGTCAGGGACGTGTTTTAGGAGGTGTCATTGTCGGCAATAAATCCTTAATGAACAAACTTATGTTCTTTATCCGCCATACCGGTCCCGCTATGTCCCCCTTCAATGCGTGGACATTATCCAAAAGCTTAGAAACTCTTGGATTGCGAATGGATCGACATTGTTCAAATGCTCTAGCAATCGCCCAAGCCTTGGAAAGCCATCCAGAAATAATCAACATACGGTATCCCTTTCTTCCATCTCACCCCCAATATAAATTGGCAAAAAGACAAATGAAAGCAGGTGGGGGGATTATTACATTTGAAGTAAAAGGAGGACAGGAGCGCGTCTTCAGATTTATCGATGCACTGGAAATGATATTATACACATCCAATTTAGGTGATTCACGGACGATTGCAACACATCCGGGGTCTACAACGCACTCCAAACTGACCGACCAAGAGAAGGCAAGTCTAGGGATCAGACCCGGCACGATAAGGCTCTCTGTAGGATTAGAGGATCAAGAAGATATCCTTGAAGATATTCTACAAGCACTAAATGCAACAAAATAATGAAACGAAAAAAAGGGGCACCATCTTATAGATAGTGCCCCTTCTTGTGTATCTCAATTATCTTAGTCAGCTTGTTTTGAGAAGTTAAAAACAAGATGTCCTCTTGCTCCATTATCCAATGGAATAGGCATTTTCAGCACTAACGACTGTTGATCCGCGAAAGATAGTCCTAATGCATAGCCATTCTTCACATTAGCAGCTTTATCTCCTGCATATAATTTTTTAAACTGGAATTCTGGTTCTCCTCCCATTTTTCCTGGATCGTAGATAGACCAAACAATCGTACGCACTGCACCATTAGCACATAGCTTGCCCGATGCATTAAACGTGATACTACCCGTCTGATTTCTCATTGCTCCAGCTGGCAAATGCCATACACTGCCAATAAAACACTCGACAGGAGCCTCATCAAAAATATTTTTGATTGTATATGCCTCAGGAATGTCTTGACGAGTCACAGAATTTAACACCCATGTCCCTTTGACACCCGAACGCCATTGCGAAGCGGATGGACCTGTTACAGAAGTAGATGAAGAACCATTATTGGTACCAGATGCTCCTTTTTTTTGAGCTCCACATGATGTTACCAACATAATCACTGTAAAAAGTGAAAGGAGGGAAAGAATACGTTTACGCATAATATAATTACTTTAAATAATCTATGATGTATCTTTGCAAAGATATAAAACATTGATATCTTAATTAGCGATGGCATCCAAAAATCATACCATAAGTAAAATTATAGCTAAAACTTTAATACGTGTACTCGTCATT
Source organism: Sphingobacterium yanglingense (assembly GCA_040395455.1). Taxonomy (GTDB): domain Bacteria; phylum Bacteroidota; class Bacteroidia; order Sphingobacteriales; family Sphingobacteriaceae; genus Sphingobacterium; species Sphingobacterium yanglingense_A. Next base: position 6,397 of record JBEBQJ010000212.1, read on the forward strand.
ATCCTAGCTTTTTCGGTTTACCTATATTTTGCAAAAGGAGACCAACTATCGACCACCTTACATTTTGAGAATCTCTGGTCTTTAGTCTTTCCTTTTCTCCTTTTCATAACCGTCTTTGTCTTAATGTTCCTGACCTTAAAACACAAATTCGCACATAGCGATATCAATTGGTTATTTTCGCTCTCCTGCCTATTCTTCGTTATATACCTTATTTTGTTATATTCAAGAATTTATCCCCTGATATAATGAATAGGATATGTACTTTTGTAAGCTACAAAAAGTAAAATCAGTATGAGCAACAAGACAACACTAAATGTTGTAAAGAATATATTCAAAGTCATCGTAACAGTTGGTGCGCTATACTGGGTAGCACAAAAAATCGACTTTGATGATTTGAAAAATGCACTTATTGACTGCAATTGGGGCTTCTTATTCCTAGCTTTGTGCAGTTACACCCTATCCATCCTGATTGCCTCTTCGAGATTAAACTCTTTTTTCAAAGCCATTAATTTAAGGCTTAGCGAACGCTACAACCTAAGACTCTACCAATTAGGATTGCTTTATAATTTTTTCCTCCCCGGAGGTATTGGAGGGGATGGATATAAAATATACTTCTTAAAGAAAAACCATGACATATCGGGACGAAAAGTACTGAGTGCCGTTTTCTTTGACCGCCTTAGCGGACTCTGGGCACTTGCCATTATTATATGCGCCTTGGTCATTTTCATGCCGAGACTAGCCATCCCTAATATTCTCCCGATCTCAGTAGCTGTTATTGGAACAGCCACCTATTACTTTTTCTTACACCTTCTGTTTCGTGGGTTTTCTAAAAAATTCATCAGTACCCATATTAAAGCACTAGCAGTGCAAGGGTTTCAGGTGATTACCGCAATATTGATTTTGTATTCACTCAATTTTGACGAGAAATTTTCGCCCTATCTCCTCATCTTTTTAGTTTCTTCTTTAGTAGCGATTGTTCCCTCAATCGGAGGTGGCGTAGGATTACGTGAATTGGTCATGATATATGGAGCTAATTATTTTCAGATTGATGAACACACAGCTGTTTT
>JBEBQJ010000213.1:0-7455 GCA_040395455.1 Sphingobacterium yanglingense
AGACCAGATGAAGTTTCGGCAATTCTAAGAGAGCAATTGTCAGGCTTTAAGTCAGAAGCCGAATTAGAAGAAGTAGGTACCGTGCTACAAGTAGGTGACGGTATTGCTCGTGTTTACGGCTTAACAAAAGTTCAATCCGGAGAGTTAGTTGAGTTTGCTAATGGATTACAAGGTATTGTAATGAACTTAGAAGAAGACAACGTAGGTGTCGTACTTTTAGGCCCATCAGACGAGATTAAAGAAGGAGATACAATCAAACGTACCAACCGTATCGCATCTATTAAAGTAGGTGAAGGTATGTTGGGGCGTGTCGTAAACACGTTGGGACAACCTATCGATGGTAAAGGACCAATTCAAGGCGAGACTTATGAAATGCCTATCGAGCGTAAAGCTCCAGGGGTACTTTTCCGTCAGCCGGTTACTGAGCCTTTACAAACAGGTATCAAAGCTATCGATGCGATGATTCCAGTAGGTCGTGGCCAGCGTGAGTTGGTAATCGGTGACCGTCAGACTGGTAAGACTGCGGTTTGTATCGATACGATCATCAACCAAAAAGAATTTTATGATGCAGGTCAACCTGTATTCTGTATATATGTTGCTGTAGGACAGAAAAACTCTACAGTAGCGAATATCGTACGCGTATTGGAAGAAAAAGGTGCTATGGCTTACACTGTAGTTGTTGCAGCTTCTGCTGCAGAGCCAGCTCCTCTTCAATTCTACGCGCCAATGGCGGGTGCTGCTATCGGAGAGTTTTTCCGTGATACAGGTCGTCCAGCATTGATTGTTTATGATGACTTGTCAAAACAAGCAGTGGCTTACCGTGAGGTTTCATTGTTGTTAAAGCGTCCTCCTGGACGTGAGGCTTACCCTGGAGACGTATTTTACCTTCACTCTCGTTTATTAGAGCGTGCTGCTAAAATCAACTCTTCAGACGAAATTGCTCGCGAAATGAACGATTTGCCTGAATCTATCAAACATTTGGTAAAAGGTGGTGGTTCATTGACAGCACTTCCTATCATTGAGACACAAGCAGGAGACGTATCAGCTTATATCCCTACCAACGTAATTTCAATTACAGATGGTCAGATTTTCTTGGAGTCTAACTTATTCAACGCAGGTATCCGTCCAGCGATCAACGTAGGTATCTCGGTATCACGTGTAGGTGGTAACGCGCAGATCAAATCGATGAAGAAAGTTGCTGGTACCTTGAAATTAGACCAAGCACAGTACCGCGAGTTAGAAGCTTTCGCTAAATTTGGTTCAGATTTAGATGCAGCGACTAAAGCCGTATTGGACAAAGGTGTACGTAACGTTCAAATCTTGAAGCAAGGACAGTTCTCTCCAGTTTCTGTAGAGAAACAAGTTGCTATTATCTATGCAGGTACAAAAGGATTGTTGCGTAACGTTCCTGTAGATAAAGTAAGACAGTTCGAAGAAGAATACTTAACACAGTTAGAACAACGTCATCCAGAAGTATTGTCTGCATTAAAAGCAGGTAAATTCTCGGATGAGTTGACAGATGTGTTAGAAACAGTAGCTAAAGAATTAGCTTCAAAATATTAATAAGTAAAAGGTATTTAGTATTTAGTACTTAGATTTCTAAGTCTAAATACTAATTACTAAATACTTACTACTTAAATTGGAATATGGCAAATTTAAAAGAAGTAAGAAACCGGATTACGTCGGTTACATCCACGCAACAGATTACCAAAGCGATGAAGATGGTATCTGCTGCGAAATTAAAACGTGCGACAAATGCAATTGTGCAGTTGCGTCCTTATGCCAATAAATTAAGAGATATTCTAGCTCAAGTATCCACTTCTGTAGAAGGTAATGATTCTCCGTACACACAAGACCGTTCCCCTAATAAGGTATTGGTTGTTGTAGTTACCTCTAATAGAGGTTTGGCCGGAGCTTTTAATGCGAATGTTATTAAAACAACGAATAATCTTATCTTCAGTAAATACGCAGAGCAGCATGCCCGTGGCAATTTAAGTATCATTGCTATTGGTAAGCGTGGACACGATTTTTTCACTAAGCGCGGTTTTAATGTTATTGGTAATCACAACGAGCTTTTCAACGATCTTAATTTTGAAAATGTTTCTAAGGTTACTGAGTATGTTATGGACGAGTTTAAGGCTGGAAATATAGATCGTGTAGAAGTGGTTTATAATCAATTCCAGAACGCAGCAGTTCAAGTGTTGACTTCGGAGCAGATTTTACCTTTGGTACCAGAAGAAAAAGGAGAGAACGTAGCAGAACTTGACTATATCATCGAGCCGTCAAAGGAAAAAATCATTGAAGAATTGATTCCTAAGGCGATTAAAATTCAACTATATAAGGCTGTTTTAGATTCTAACGCTTCAGAACACGGAGCACGTATGACAGCGATGGATAAGGCTACAGAAAATGCTGGAGATTTATTGAAAGCATTGAAATTGTCGTACAACCAGGCGCGCCAAGCAGCAATTACGACAGAGTTGACCGAGATTGTATCCGGCGCAGCAGCATTGTCAAACGGTTAATTTGTAATGGTTAACGATTGAAGTTTAATCGTTAATGATTATCATATAAAAAAGGCGTTGAAATTTTTCAACGCCTTTTTTATGTTTAACACTAGACTAAAGGTTTTATGTCATTTGTTACAGGTTATTGACAAATGGCTAGTAACATTAGCCACTAACCATTTATCATCAACCATTATTAAAACGCTCTTTCTTCTAAGTGTTTTTCTAGGTCCATATAGTCAACCCCCTTAGACCACCAGCTTGGAGCCTCTTTTCCTTTTAAATAGTAGTCAAAGTATTCCATCATACGCACCGCGTAATCTTTCTTATTGACTTCTTTCACTAGACCATGGTTTTCACCATTGTAGGTAAGCATTACGACTGGTTTGTTAAGACGTCTTAGACCGTTGTAGTACTCGACTCCTTGCGTATAGTCCACAGCCCCGTCTTTGTCGTTGTGCATAATGATCAGTGGCGTATTTACCTTCTTGATATGGAATATAGGAGAGTTACGTGTATAGGCTTCCCAATTGTCCCAGTACCCGCTTGTAAGACGACCTTGGCTCGATTCGAAAATAGCTTGGTTCGAAGACCCCGAGTTCCAATAGATCAATGAATACATAGAGATCATATTCGTCAATGGAGCTCCTGCTACCGCTGCTTTAAAGATATTTGTTTGCGTAATCAAGAATGCCGTTTGGTAACCACCCCATGAGTGTCCGTGTATAGCGACATTTTTCTCGTCTACAATACCAGTAGCTATAGCTGCTTTTACAGCAGGGATTACACATGCCACAGCAGACATACCTGGATCATTCAATTTGTATTTGATATCCGGCATCAATACCGCGTAACCATTGCTGTTGTACATAGCTCTATTGAATCCACCGCCAGGGTATCCTGGTTGCGCATAGGTGTTTTTGTCGTCTGTAAGTCGCTCGTAGATATAGGTAATCGTCGGATAAGACTTCCCTTCTACGTAGTTTGCAGGAAGATAAAGAGTAGCCTGTAATGTATCGCCGTGGTCACTCACATAAGTAATCAGTTTAGAACCTGCAGATAGGGCATATTTATCATTATTACTTCTATTCTTTGTCAGTTGCTTTTCGGTTTTAAGGAACTTGTCTTGGCTTACAAAGTATTCTGGAGCTTGATTACTGCTCTCCATGATGTAGAAGAACGTATTGCTATTTTTTACTTTGTTTATCGAGCTCATGTTCATGTCATCGAGCTTTACGATTTGCATTTTGTTTTGACCAGCAGGTAGATATGCTATTCCCTTTTGCTTAGTCTCCTTGCTGAGGACTGTAAAATACTGATCTTTTTTCAAGTCTATGTTTTCGTCATCTTCATAGAGTCTACTAGCTCCAACCGTAGTTAGTTTTTGACCTTTCCAGTCATTTGTCAGCGTCGTTGCCGATTTACCATCAGCAGATACTTTCCATAGGTCAAAGTTGTCCTTTAATAGCACATACTTTCCATCTGCCGTCCAACCAAAGTTGCCGGTTGCGACTTTAGAAACATTATGGTCGTCATAGATGTCAATAAAAGACGACGGAATATTTTCTGTGATATTCTTTTGTTGTAATGTATTTACATTTAGTGTGTAGTAGTTTCCGTCGTTATAGTACAGAAGGAAATCACTGTTTGGCGAGAAAGAAAAGCCTCGCGATGCATTCATATAGAGTTTCTCGACTGCTAGTTTTTTAGCACCAGTCTTTACGTCGACGATGTATAGATCACCATATCCCTGTCCATCGAGATTGGCCTCGTACTCATAGGGGCTGAAATCCAAGCCGTATCCAATCGTTTGGTTTGGTGCTAGAGCGATAGATTTTATTGCGCTATCTGCTAAAGAGACAAATTTGTTGGAAGCGACATTCCAAGCGCTCATAATCATGAAGTTCTTGTCTCTTTGCAATTGAGTGCGTTGTGCCGATTGCAAACGCTTGTCTTGCCAGTTCCAGATAATCATGTCTGGTTTTTCGAGATCCTTTTTGTTGACTTGAGGTTTTGTAGGCGCAGCTTTAGCCAGCTTTGTTTTTGTGGAATCTGTAGCGATACTGTCTTTTATAGCAAGTTTCGTGTTCGTGGAATCCTTACCTAACTCATCAATCTTCTTCTCGGTGCTCTTAGGTTCTTCCGTTTTTTCAAGCTTTGCAATGCCAAAGAATACCGTGCTTAAGTCTTTACTCCATGACGCCCCAGTATGCTGACTGATACCATAGCCTGCCATAATCTGATTTTCATCTAGGCCAGAGTAGGTAAATATCTCCGCTTGTTGGCCTTTTATGTTTTTAACGCCAATTAATGAATATACCGGAGTTTTGTATTTTTTATCTTTTTTAGATTTCAGGAGCGCAAATGCCGTGCCCTCTTTATTCCAATTGATTTTGGAAAAATTGGCATCATCATTCTGTAGTGCACTTGTCAGTCCCGTTGTCATATCCATCAAGAATATACCGTTGCCATTTTTGTTGTTGGCATCGATGGTATAAGCAAGGTACTGACCAGACTTGTTGAATTTGTAGTCACTGACATTACCCAGGTTAAAGCTTTTCTTGGTCAAGAGGTTGTATAATACTAAGTCCGCTCCGCGGCCTGCATCCTCTCCTCTAGGGGCACCAGGGCCGCTAGGTATACCTTCAAAGCGAATAGCAATCCATTTATTGTCATCGTTTGAAAAGTTAAAACTTTGTACTTTGTCAAAACTCAATGACGCTGTGTCTTTTAAAGCTATGATTTTAAGTTTTTTGCTATTTGGCTTTTTTGCTTTTTCATTCCCTTTTATTTCTTTAAAATTTGGCGATTCAAAGAAACCGATATATTGGCTGTTATTGGAGAAAGAGATAGGAGTGCTTTGACCTCCTATTTTGTAGTTATAGTTTAAAGTGTCTTTGGTGCTTTTGAGTGTAAGGGTCAAATCTCCCTCAGAAGGTCCTGCAACATAGGCAAACCAATTGCCGTCTTGGGAAGGCTGTGCTCCGTTCATTCGGATATAGTGCCAGGATGGGATTTCTTGCCATGTTAATGGCTTTTTACCTTCTTGCGCCTGGGGCAGAAACCACGACAGTTGGCACGCTAAGAATAATAAAGATTTCTTGTTCATTAAAAAATAAGTTAAGTATATCAGCCTCTAAATTATTGATTTTAAAGAGTTGTTTTGGTAGGAATACGGATTGTATGGAATATTTTACGATTCGTCGTCCGACAGTTGTAAGATGCAAAAGAGAACAATGGGGGCACAAACGCATTTAATCCCAAGACGTCCAAACCTATAGCATCACGATAATGACCCATAGTAATGAAAGGGTGTGCGAAGGGTTGTCTTTTATTAAGGTGCGTAGATGTTTCAGTGCATGGGTAATTTGATTTTCTACAGTACGCTTGGATATTCCAAATTTAGCAGCAATTTCATCATTGGATAGATTGTCTATCCGGCTTAGCCAGAATATCTCACGGCACCGTTGTGGCAAAGGTTTTAGAGACTCGCGGAGGTTAATTTCAAAATCAATATAACTTAGCTTTTCATCTGCGGTATTTAATGTTTCTTCCTTTTCGACAGTTTCATAACTTTCTATATATTCTATAGGCGATAGTTTTTGAGCTTTAAGAACTTTGAAGATATGATATCTGGCAGTGACGTGGATATAATCTGCAAAGCTTTCTATCTTAAGGTGTTTTCTCCTTCGCCATAATACGACAAAAACATCATGAACGATTGTTTCAGCAGAATCAGCATGCTTTAGATAATATTCAGCCGTTTTAAAAAGCTTATGCCAGTATCGGTTGTAGAGTACAGCAAAAGCTTTCGAATCATCCTGCTCTACAGCATGCCATAATTCTTGATCGGTTACTTTGCTTTTGTACATGCGGCTACGGTGTCATTGGCTCGGATGCTAAATTAATAAAAATCTGTCGATTTACTATTCAAATAAGTCATGGTAACGATTTTTCGATTTTTTTTTTAAAAAAATAATATTTCTATGTGTGTTGACGGCTGGAGATACCCTCTTTAAGATTATAGACATAACCTAAAATTATAATGACACCTGAAGAATATATAGATCTGTATCAAAAATATATCGCTGGAGAATCTACCGAGAATGAAAGGAAGGCGCTCTTTGGCTATAAAGATAGCTTTCGGATGCAAGATTCTACCTCATTGGCTGGCCAAAAGAAACTAAGGGGAAAGATTTATAAAAATATCCTTCATACGCTGTTCAGCACACGGACAGTAACACGGATACCTTGGTGGGGCAGGTATGCGGCCACTGTAGCTTTGATACTATCAATAGGAATATACTCCTACGTACGTGATACAGATAAAGGGCAACCTGTAGCTGTCTTACAAGGCAAATCCGAATCGATAACACCAGGTTTAATCGATTCGAGCACAGTGACCCTCACGTTGTCCAATGGTGAGGCGGTAGCGTTGGATGGTGCTGACAATGGACTCCTTTCTGCAAATGGGGCTACGGGGATAAAAAAACTAAATCAGAATGAGATCCAATATGATGAATCTAAAAATATTGCATTTGGGGTCTCTGCTATGAATAAGCTTTATGTCCCTAAAGGAGGGCAATATAGACTGACACTTGCGGATGGTACAAAAGTATGGTTGAATGCCAATTCAACACTTAGCTATCCCTTAGCATTCAAAGGGTTGAATAGAACCGTAGAACTTTCTGGCGAGGCTTATTTTGAAGTAGCTAAAAATGAGAAAATGCCTTTTGTAGTTGCAACGAAATCTGCAACAGTACAAGTTCTAGGAACACATTTCAATATTTCGGCTTATAGTGATGATAATGTTGAAAAGACAACGCTTACTGAAGGCCGTGTAAAAGTACTTCGTAATGATAAAGAGCTGATGCTGAGTCCAGGCGAACAGAGTGTCGTACGTCATGGACAATCTGATATTCTCCTCAAAAAGGTGGACATTCGTCAG
>JBEBQJ010000214.1:0-7405 GCA_040395455.1 Sphingobacterium yanglingense
CATATCTGTCGTTGATATAGACACCTAGGTTGTCTTCGGCCCAAGCAGCGATACCGTAAGCTGATGCTGCTGTAGGCATATCGTTTTCCTCATCGGCAAATCTTACATTCAGGCCTTTGTTGAGGCACTGTTCGGTCCCGCTCGCAATATGGTGGCTGTACCAATTGCCTTCCGTTTCGTCAAATAGAAGAACGTAGTTGGCATCAGGGGACAAGAAGGCTTGTCCTTGCCATGCTGATTTTATGGATTTCCGCTCTCCTGTTTGTGTTGATATGACGTATACCTGTTGCAATTGAAATGCCTGCCATTGATACGCTATTCTATTTCCGGTAGAAGAGGTCGCTAGAATCCACTCCTGTGTAGCGGCGTCTGTATAGGCGGTACGGTCGAAAGTGTCATCAGTGAGTGCGATTAATTGATTGGTCTGAAGGTTGTAAACTGCGTCATAGCTCTTGCTCAAATCCCTTTTCAAATTGACAAGCTGCTGTGTCATGAGGTAGTCGTCCTTCCAGTGCCATATGTCTACCTTTGCATTTTCGAAATCCACGAGTGTTGTATCTTTGACCGGAGGGATGGGGGCTAGGCCAAAGAACAGTCTTTTAGAGCTTTCGTCAAAGCTGAGCTGACCATCACCAGATACATACCATTCCAATGGAACTCCCTTGGTGTTTTTGTCTACAATCACCTGTGCTGTGTCTTGTCCTATGTTATATAGGTATAATTTGAAATCTTTTTGTAAGGATTTCTCTGGACTCTTGTCCGCCAAAAAAGACAGGCTATTACTTTGGTCATTGAAAGTTATGTTTCTATATACACCTCTTCCGTTGCTGATTTTCTTCAACGATCTTTTTACAAGGTCGTAAATATAGAGGCCATCTGCGTTTGAACTGTCTTTAATTTCTGTTTTTTTACTGAAAACGAGATACTTTTCATCGTTACTGAAAAAATAGCTGTCTGTTTTCCTGAATTGGACAGTGTCTTTTGTTTGAAGCTGTTGGAGTACAAGCACATTTTCCTTTTTAGCTGTGGCACTCTTTTTCGGAGACTTGGATGTTGTCGAGTCTGTTTTGGTTTTAATGCTATCAGTAGTTGTGGCGGCGCCCAGGTCTTGAATATAGGCTATAAAATTTGTCGGATAATATGCCAACTTGTAGCTTTTGACAGCTCCAAGGGACATTCGGTCTTGACTATTGATATTGAATATAACTAGAGAGTCCTTTGGAAAGTCGTCACTTTTCTTTTTTTTGATTTTAGCTTCGCGGGTATCTTTGAACGGTGGTTTTATCAGCGCAATCAAAAAATCTTCTCTCTGCGTTATTTTAGGTGAACTTCCTCGGTCAAAACGTTGCAATAATTCGTTTTTTTTGCCTTTTAACTCGATGTATCCATCTCCCTCCTGTGGATTCACGGTATAGAAAATATAATTTCCGGATTTAGACACATCCACACTCGAGATGTTTTTCCATAAATCATAACTGGAATGGTCTATCGGTTTTTTTTGAGCAATAAGACTTGGTAGTGTTATGCTGCAAATAATAAACATTGATACGGTTTTCTTCATGTAATAAAAGATTGTTCAGTTGTACCAAACTTAGATAAAATGGGGCGTATTCACGAATAGCGAATAGAAAAATTACATAGAAGAGAATATGTCTCATTTTTGGCACGTAAATTATTATATATAGAATGGATCAAGTGGAAATCAAATTATATATATATATGAAATCAACGGGAATTGTAATCAGTGTTGTGGCGGCTTTAGCTTTAGTCGTTTCCGCATTTGTATTGGCTGCGGCCTATAAGTATAAGTTTAAGGTTAACAACACGATAAATGTAACAGGAAATGCAAAGAAAGACTTCGAGTCTGATATTGTTAAATGGAGTGCATCTTATAGTCGTAAGTCTATGGATTTGAGTGAGGCTTCAGAGCAGTTGAAGCGCGATAGGGATATGGTCAAAAGTTTTTTGATTCAGCGGGGCATTAAGGAAGATGAAATCTTGTTTGAGGCAGTTAATATTTCAAAAGATTTCTCTTACCATACCGACGAGCGTGGGAATAGTTATAACACTTTTTCAGGGTACAGTCTAACTCAGGTATTGAGTGTAGAGTCGAAAGATTTGGATAAGGTCGATAACGCCTCAAGAGAAATTTCCACGTTGATATCGCAAGGTGTGGAACTGAGTTCTAATTCACCTAATTATTATTACTCAAAACTAGAAGATTTAAAACTTTCATTGATAGCTGAAGCTTCTCAAAATGCAAAGGCGAGGGCGGAGAATATAGCGAAGGAGTCAGGCTCTAGTCTAGGTACTTTGCTGCGGGCGGATCTTGGTATATTTCAGATTACGGGCCAAAATGACAATGAGGATTTTTCTTATGGTGGAGTTTTTAACACCAGTTCTCGGTTAAAGACAGCAAATATTACGGTTAAGGCCAGTTATGGACAGTAATATATTTTGGTTATAAAAAATAAAGCGCAAGATATTCTCTTGCGCTTTTCCTTTTATTAATGGTTTGTATTAACCTAAATAAGATTTTAAAATTTTGCTACGAGAGGTATGGCGTAAACGCTGTAGTGCTTTGTCTTTTATCTGACGTACACGTTCTCTCGTTAAGCTGAATTTTTCACCGATTTCTTCAAGTGAAAGTGGGTGGTTGGATCCTAGACCGAAGAACAATACGATAATCTCGCGTTCGCGTTCTGTCAAAGTAGATAAAGATCTTTTGATCTCTTCGGATAATGACTCATCTATTAATGAACTGTCTGTATCTGGATCAGAGTTTTCTAACACATCTAGTAGTGTGTTTTCTTCTCCTTGTACAAAAGGAGCGTCCATAGACACATGTCTACCTGAGTTACTTAATGTATCAGAAACTTTGTCTACAGTAGTTTCTAAGATGTCTGCTAATTCTTCTGGAGAAGGCTCTCTTTCGTATTCTTGTTCTAGTTTTGAGAAAGCTTTGCTGATTTTGCTTAATGATCCCACTTGATTAAGGGGAAGGCGTACGATACGTGATTGTTCAGCGATAGCTTGCAAAATAGATTGACGAATCCACCACACAGCATAGGAGATAAACTTAAAACCTTTAGTTTCGTCAAATCGTTTTGCAGCTTTTATAAGTCCTAGATTTCCTTCGTTGATCAAGTCTCCTAAAGTAAGACCTTGATTTTGATACTGTTTAGCTACGGATACGACGAATCGTAAGTTGGTTTTTGTTAATTTTTCCAATGCCACCTGATCCCCCTCGCGAATCCGTTGCGCTAAGATTACCTCTTCTTCGGCTGTAATCAAGTCAACTTTACCAATTTCATGTAAATACTTGTCAAGAGATTGAGATTCACGATTCGTGATCGATTGTGTAATTTTGAGCTGTCTCATTAAAATTTATACCTTTCTTCTGGAATGTTGCAAAAATACAAAAAAATATGATTATTGAGTGTAACAAAATTGTAATTTATTTACTCATTTTGAGGTAGTTATGCAAGATAGTAAAACTGATAATTAACATCAAAAATCGTTCCAAACTTATGTCCTGTTACATGTTGTCATCATTAAAATAATATTCTATGTTTAAAACCTTTTTTTTGGAAAAATGTTTTATAGGTAAAGGAAATTAAAAATAAAATAGGATCATGGGTATAGTAATACGTTTGGATGAAGTTATGGCAAAGAGAAAGGTCTCTTTAAATGAACTTAGTGAGCGCGTTGGTATAACGCTTTCCAACCTCTCCATACTAAAAAATCAAAAGGCTAAAGCCATTCGTTTAAGTACGTTGGCAGCCATATGTCGTGCACTTGACTGCCAACCTGGAGATATTATAGTTTATCAAGAGGATAATACTAAGTAGAGCAGTTGTTTTATTCAAAACGATAGCCTCTTAGGAATTCTTCTGTAGACATTCTCTTTTTCCCTTCTATTTGCAGTGAGATGAGGTTTATATATCCATCTGCGGTGCTAAATTTTAGAAAGGTTTTACCATCTGTTTCAAATTTTCCAGGTACATTGTTTCCGTCGCTGAGTTCTTTTGTTACTTCATATATTTTTAACACCTTATCTCCTAATAAGGTGTACGCGGCTGGGTAAGGGCTAAGTCCTCTTATTTTGTTGTAGATTGATTCGGTCGATCCGTTCCAGTCAATTGCGCAATCTTCTTTGAAAATTTTAGGGGCATGTTTGAGCGAGTTGTTATCTGTTTCTTTTTGTGGGGTAGGGATGATGGTTCCTTTTTCCAACTCTTCGATTGTCTTGACCAGCGTTTGTGCTCCAGCAAGCATCAGTTTGTCATGTAATATCCCTGCTGTGTCCGTATCTTCTATTTTTACCTTGTCACTCAATAGTATGTTGCCTGTGTCAATTTCTTGTTGCAGCAGGAATGTTGTGACACCACTCTCTTTTTCCCCATTGATAATAGCGTGGTTTATCGGGGCAGCACCTCTGTATTGTGGCAGTAGAGAGGCGTGGACATTTATTGTGCCCAATGGAGGCATGTTCCAAACAAGTTCTGGAAGCATTCGGAAAGCAACGACTACCTGTAAATCGGCTTGATAGGATTTGAGCGCGTCTAGAAAATCCGGTGCTCTAAGTTTTTCTGGTTGTAAAACAGGAAGGTTATTTGCTAAGGCAAATTGTTTGACGGCTGATTGATGGAGCTTTTGTCCCCGGCCTGCGGGTTTGTCAGGGCTTGTGACGACAGCGACTACATTTCTTCCCGCATCAAGTAATGCTTTGAGAGAGGCTACTGCAAAGTCGGGCGTGCCCATAAAGATAATACGCATAGATTTTTATTTTAGAAACGCTGAAACGTCTCGTTTGTCAAGTTGCAAAATTTGTTAACTTTGCGAAGTTACAAAATTATATTTCACCTTGAATTTTCCATTATTTATAGCGAGACGAATAATATCTAAGGGCCAACGTACCTTTTCCAAGCTTATCGTAAGGGTCACTATCGGTGCGTTAGCTTTGGCTATTATTGCGATTCTTCTTTCGGTAGCTATATTGAAAGGGTTCAAAGATGAAATAACGGCAAAACAGCGAGGTTTTTTTAGTGATATAATTATTACCAAACAAGACCTGAACCAAGGTGAGAATATGCCAATTTCTCTTTCTTCGGAGAAATTAGTCGAAATTCAAAACCTGCCAAATGTTGTATCTATTTCGCCGTTTGCGACCAAGGTCGGTATTATGAATGTGAGTGGAGAGGTAGAAGGGGTGTTATTGAAGGGGGTTGAATCTGCCTATGATCAGTCTTTTCTAGAGAAAACTTTGGTTAAGGGAGATACTTTAGACCTTAGAGCGGAAAACGGTGAAAGTCAGTTATTGATATCTGCATATTTGTCAGACCGTTTAAAGCTAGAGGTGAATGACAGTTTCATTATGTCTTTTGTGCAAGACAATAGAACTCGAAAGCGTAAGTTTGTCGTTCGAGGTATTTTCCGGACCAACTCGGAAGAGTTGGATAAAAACTATGTCATTGGATCTTTAGATTTAATTAGGCGCCTTAATAATTTAGGAGAAAGGGACGCAGGAGCTTATGAAATTAGGATAAAAGACTTTGAGCTACTAGAGGCCACAACGGAGCAAGTCGATGACGTACTTCCATTAGAGATGAAATCTATGAATATTGTCGAACATCTAGCAGATATTTTTAATTGGTTGAAAATGTTAGATATGAATGACGATGTTATTTTTGTGTTAATGGTGATTGTAGCAGTCATTAATATGATATCATCGTTGCTGATAACTATCTTGGAGCGTACTTTTTTAATAGGAATGTTAAAGGCGCTAGGTATGATTAATCGCGAAATAAGGAAGATTTTCTTGATAAACTCTTTGTATTTGATCGGTTATGGGTTGTTGATTGGCAACGCCGTTGCTTTGTCTATCTATTTTTTACAAAATCAGACAAAGTTTTTCAAACTGGATCCAATGATTTATTATATCGATTATGTTCCTATGTCGATTGATTTTGTGACCGTAGTGTTTCTTAATCTGAGTCTTATTTTCATAGCATTATTGACGCTTTTTATTCCCTCTATGTTGATTTCTCGCATTTCTCCTATTAAAACGATACAGTTCAAGTAAATCTTAAAGCCTTTACTTTTTTCGAAAATCTACTTTTTTTCGTACTTTACCTACGATTTGCAATGTGATACTTGCAGTGTGTTGTAATTAAACGAACTTTATTCGATTTATGAGTAGTAAGATTTTCGAACATTTAGCTGAAGCATTTGAAGCCCCTTTGACCAATCCAGTACTTGTCTTTTCTTTAGTACTTTTTATTATACTGCTATCTCCCATATTATTGCGACCAATACGCGTACCAGGTATTATCGGTTTGATTTTGTCAGGTGTTATTATTGGACCTCATGGACTTAATTGGCTAGAGAAGAGTTCTGCTGTAAACCTCTTTTCGACGATTGGTTTGTTGTATATTATGTTTATCGCGGGGCTTGAGCTAGATATGAACGAGTTTAAGAAAACAAAACATAAGAGCGTTCTGTTCGGTTTTTTTACTTTCGCCATACCCATAGCCATAGGTTTTCCAGTGTGTCATTACCTTTTAGGATATGACGTTTTACCCAGTATATTGATTGCAAGTATGTTTGCGACACATACCTTGGTTTCTTATCCTATTGTCAATAGATATGGTATTTCGAAACATGAGGCTGTTGCTATTACAATCGGGGGGACCATATTGACAGATACAGCTGTTTTGATAATTCTTGCTGTTATAACGGGGGCTTCTCAAGGCAATATAAACCAAGAGTTTTGGGTTACGCTAGGCGTTTCTTTCGCTATCTTTCTCTTTATCATGTTTGGTATTATTCCAAAAATAGCAAAGTGGTTTTTTGAGAGAATAGAATCAGAAAAGACAGGTCATTATATTTTTGTACTTACGGTGGTGTTTTTTGCTGCTTTCTTAGCCGAAATGGCTGGTTTGGAGCCTATTATTGGTGCTTTCGTTGCTGGTTTAGCGCTAAATAAGCTGATTCCCCATTCATCCGCCTTGATGAATAGAATTGAGTTTATAGGGAATGCTATTTTTATTCCTTTCTTCTTAATTTCTGTTGGAATGATAGTGGATGTCAGTGTATTGACAAAAGGACCTATGGCACTGATTGTAGCAGGTACACTGACCGTGGTCGCAATATCGGGTAAATATTTGGCTGCTACGGTTACCCAATTGATTTTTAAATATTCAAAGAATCAAAGAAATCTAATCTTTGGATTGAGTAATGCCCATGCTGCAGCAACGTTGGCAGTCATTATGGTCGGTTATAGCAATGACATTATTGATGAAAATGTTTTAAATGGTACCATTCTACTTATACTTGTGACGTGTATTGTAGCTACAATGGTTACAGAAAGTGCTTCCAAGAGTGTAGTAATGGAGGGACATCA
>JBEBQJ010000215.1:0-7398 GCA_040395455.1 Sphingobacterium yanglingense
GGATGGGCTTTAACAACCAAGGGGCGGATGTGGCTGCGGGACGATTAAAGCATCTTAAGGATAGAGAAGGGGTTATCATTGGTGGTAATATTGGAAAAAATAAGGTTACTCCAAACGAAGAGGCTGTAAATGATTATATCTATTGTTTTCACGCTCTGTACGAATATGTGGATTATTTTGTAGTAAATGTGAGTTCGCCGAATACTCCGGGATTACGAGATCTACAGGAGAAAGAACCGTTGATGCGAATTTTAGATACCTTACAGCAGCTCAATTTGGGGAAACCGAAAGCAAAGCCAATTTTATTGAAGATTGCACCGGATCTGACCGATAGCCAATTGGATGATATTGTAGAAATAGTTACAGAAACTAAAATCGCGGGGGTAATAGCGACGAATACAACAATTTCTAGGGAGGGACTTTGTAGTGCTTCTAGCTTGCTTAATGAGGCTGGAGGAGTAAGTGGTAAACCACTTACAAAGCGCTCTACCGAGGTGATACGTTATTTGTCTCAAAAGTCGAATAAAAGCTTTCCGATTATAGGTGTAGGGGGGATACATTCTGGACAGGATGCTGTAGAGAAGCTGGAAGCTGGGGCGGTATTGGTACAGGTATATACCGGTTTTATTTATGAAGGTCCTGGACTGGTCAGTGATATTTGTAAGTATATTCTTAAGAAAGAAAAGTAATTTTAAGTTTTTTAACTATTTGAGGTAAAAAATCAACGGTTTTATTTGTTACCTTGTATCCATCAAATTTATAATGATATGATGTATAAAAAGCGCCTTTTGCCAATTACGATTTTACTAGGTGGAATTGTAATGAGTAGCTGTGTGAGCAATAAGAAATATGTGGCCTTAGAAACTCAGCATAGAGATTTGGCTGAGTTGTATCAAAAAGGACAGATGGATCTCACGGAAAGCCGAGCGAAGATCAAAAGTTTGGAAGATCAGCTGGAATATGAGCGTAAGAATAATGCTTCACTTAAAGAAGCTTATGCTAAGCTACAGTCGACATTGGATAACAGTATTGCACAAAACTCTCAAGGAAATGTGAATATTTCTAAGTTGGTTGATGAGATTAATGCATCTAATAAGTATATACAACACCTAGTGAATACGAAAAATAAAAGTGATTCACTTAATATGGTGTTGACGAACAATCTAACGCGTTCTCTAAGTCGTGAGGAGCTTAAAGATGTGGATGTACAGGTGTTGAAAGGTGTGGTTTATATATCATTGTCAGACAATATGTTGTATAAATCGGGTAGCTATGAGGTGTCTGATAAAGCTGGAGAGACATTGAGCAAGATTGCGAAAATTATCCAGGATTACAGAGATTATGATGTGTTGATCGAAGGTAATACCGATACGGACCCTATCTCTAAACCAAATATCAGGAACAACTGGGATTTGAGCACATTACGTGCTTCTTCTGTAGTACAGGCTTTACAGACAATGTATGGTGTGGATCCTAAACGATTGACTGCAGGTGGCCGTGGCGAGTACAATCCTATTGCAGATAATACTACAGCAAATGGGAAAGCTAGAAACAGACGTACGCAGATTATTATCACACCAAAATTAGATCAATTCATGGAATTGATTGATAAGGCACCGGAGACGGAAGCACCTTCTATCTAAATTTTGGTATAGATCAATATTGAGGTCCTTGAATTTTATTCAAGGACTTTTTTTTGGAAATATCTCTGTTTTGAAGTCCTATGAGAACTTTAATGGCGGTCGGTGTGCCGAAGTCGTAATAAAAGTTTTGTTTGGTCCAAGGGTACGGCAGAGATTGGCATGATTGTTTGGGAGAAGCAAGTATGTTAAAGAATCATTATCTCGTTGCGTTTGTGGCTTTATCGGTTAGCTTTATTTTTGGAAGTTGTAGTTCAATATATATGCCTAATGTGCCAGCAACACCTATGTTTAGGCATCAAGGAGAGGGATACCTTGCTGGACATGTGAATTTGAAGGGTAACGCCTCAGGGACTGTGGCAATGTCCCTTACCGATCATGTTGCTCTTTTGGGGAATGCTTCAACTGTAAATCATGGCCGTGAATCCAACACGCATTTCAGGCAATGGCTGGCAGAAGGTGCAGTTGGTTACTTTACAGAAATAGGTAAGTCTAAGAGGCAGGTTTTGGAAGTTTATGGAGGCTATGGCTTAGGAAATTCTCGAGAAATTGACCAGCGTGCTTCTATACGTGACTATGAGGTGGTTGGGAGCCGTAAAATGGATTTTGATAAAATATTCCTACAGGTTAATTATTCATCAACTACAAAGGGGCGGTTAAACCTATTCGGTGGCAAGCGGGTCTTAAATTATGGGACTGCGATACGTGTCAGTCGGGTAGGGATGACTGATTTCTGGCTGGATGATGTGCAGGCTGACAAGGAAGAAAATCTTTTTATTGAGCCTGTTTTTTTTACCCGAATGGAGTTGTTGAAAGGGCTTCAGTTGCAGTATACGACAGGATTTAATATTGGTGTTGTAAAAAATTCGTATCTCAAGGCAGGAAATTCTATTTTTACACTGGGTGTCGCTTATAATTTTGGCCGGGCAACGGGCAAGAAGAAAAAATAAAATGAACAAAATGAATAGATTAAAAGTTGCAGTATTACTGCTTTGTACTTGGTTTATGTCTGGCTGTGCTATAAATCAAAAGGCTCAGGTGGAGGCATTGAGTAAATTTAATTATGATGTAGAATCTGTAGACCAAATTCGATTGGCAGGCAGGGATATCGATTCTTACCAATCAGGGGGGAGTGCTTCGTTGGCTAGTCTACCAGGGATCGCGATGGCTTTATTGCGTCAGGATCTTCCACTGGAAGCTCGGGTAAATTTGAAGATCACTAACCCTACGTCTACGGTGACCAAGATCAACGAGTTTAAATATATTATTGAAATGGCTGGTAAACCACTTTTTGAAGGTGCTGTAGCAGAGAATATCAATCTGTCCAATGGACAAAGTATGGTGGTGCCGTTGACTTTTTCCGCTAATATTTTTGGTGTGGCCAAAGAGCAAGGTTTTGATAAGGTTCTTAATGATATATTTACCAGAAAGAGTAATGGATTCTTTGCCTTGAAAATAAAGCCTTCTGTAAAGATTGGTGGTAAAAATTTCTTTTACCCTGGATATATCACGGTGGATAAAGATTTCGGAAAAAGTGTCTCTAAAGCTGTTGAAAAAGGATTGGGGCAACTGTAAAGCCTAACGGATGTTAGGCTATACATTACCGATTGAATGTATAGCCTAATGTCCATTCTATAAAATCAGCCTTACCTGTATGGGCTTTTATAGATATACCTGCGTTGAGGTTTTTGTAAACGTAATAGCGAACCCCTGCTCGTAAAAAAACTCGTTTTATTTCTCCATTGAAGTATTGGTTGTGGATGTAGTAACCGACGTTTCCATTGAGTACAAGGTCTTTGTTCAGGACATGGACCAAGTAGAATGCTGGGCCTCCAGATAGTTTTGCACTAAGCTTTCCTGTTTTATCTTCTGCGATTTCTTCGTTGTTTCCGGAAGCAGAGTAGAATATATCCATCCCTCCACCGAGCCGCCATTTTTGACTCACGTGCTTACTGGCGTAAAGGCTTAATGTCGTCTTAAGGAACTTACGGTCCATATCACGAGCCACTTGTTTTAAACCTGCTCCAAAATTTATGTGATAGAATATATTATCCGGATAGGGCTCTACGCTTGTCGTGTCTTTCTTGTATGTTCTGCCATCAGGCTGATAAGTGATAGAGGCTGTTACAGGGACAAGATTTACCCCTTTGTTTGGAAGTTTAAGGGCTCCATTGGAAAAATGGTGAAATGCAAGACCTAGGCCTGCTTTGAACTTTGAGGATAGTTTGTACTGTGTGCGGATACCAAAGTCTATGTATACATTGTTTTTGGTTGCAATTGCTAGATTTAAGGGGTTTTTGTCCTCGTCATAAGGCTTGAAGTTGCCGGAGAGCCCTAGCCCAATGCGGTAGTCGAAAGACCATTTTTCGTTGTCGATGTTGCCGAATGGGGTCTGTACAAAACCATATATTGCGTAAGGGCTTCCAACGATGTCATTGTTGAAGGTGCTCGAGTAGAATCCTATTCCATAAATCGGGTTATTGTACAATTTAAAGTATTTATCGCTCTTGGTATTCATTTTCCAGCCTACCTTAAGGTTGAACGCATTGTAATAGGCATCTTTGAATGTGGTGTTTTTTAGCTCACCTGTTGCTAAAATACCACCATTTTCTATTTCTGCTTCTAATACTAAGGAGTTCTTAATATGGGTATTTGTCAAGGTATCTGTTGAGGCTCGTATAAAACCTATTTGTAGTGAGACACCTAAGAGTAGTAGGATGAATTTAGTTTTCAAGATAATGGATAATTAAATATCAAGTTATAAATTTGGGCAAAAATATTAAATTATAACTAATCTTGAGCCTGATGGTTAACTTTTTCATTATCATTGCTTGTCTACTGATCGGATATTTGTTTCGTTTTTTCAAATTAGCAAGCAAAGACAGTTATAAAATTGTTAACAATTGGGTTATTTATGTAGGATTACCATCGATTGCTCTTTTGTATATTCCCAAGATTGATTGGACGTTAGCTTATCTTTTTACGGGTTTGTTACCTTTTTTTGTATTCGGGCTTTCTTATGTTTTTTTTCGGTTGATTCAACCTCTACTAGGTTTTTCTTCTAGAACACTGACGACGTTGATTATTGTTTCTGGTCTGAGTAATACGTCGTTTGTGGGGTTTCCGCTTATCATTAGTTTTTTTGGAGCAGAGCAGTTAAAAGTTGGGATTGTAAGCGATCAGGCAACTTTTTTTGTTCTTTCTTCTTTTGGTGTTCTGTTGGCCGCTGGCTCGAAGCGAAATGGGCTGCATTCAAGGCAGAAGCTTAAACTTGTAGGACGTCGTATACTTACTTTTCCTCCATTTATTGCGGTTGTCTTTGCATTGTGTTTTCAATATTTTCTCCGGACTGCTTACTTCGACGATTTTTTTTCCAGCCTTGCCGCTACCGTAAGTCCCTTGGCTTTGTTTTCTATAGGTTTGCAGTTGCACTTTCATCATATTAAAAAGGAGATGAAAGCCATTAGTGCTTCGTTGTTCTATAAGCTGTTGTTGGCTCCTGCTTGTGCATTACTATTTGCTGTTTTTTTGGGGTGGAAAGGGATGTTTTTTCAAGTGTCGGTTTTTGAGATGGCGATGCCTAGTTTGGTAGCCTCTAGTATGGTGATTCAGAACTTTGGCCTCAACTCTAAATTGGCAAATACTATTATTGGCTTGAGTATATTATTGGGATTGGTGCTTGCTTTTTTGTGGCATAGTGTAATTATTACACTTCTGTAACATAAATGTTATATACAATTGGGGCTATAATTTGATTTTACTTTTACCTTTATTAAAACATTACAGGCAATTAGCTTATAAACCCGTTGTGAGATACATGAAGAGACTTTTTTTTGCGTTATTGATATTGGGCGTCAGTTCTATAAAGGCTCAGGATAAACCATTTAAGAAATACATTCAGGAAATTAAAGGCACCTCATTGTCCTTTTCTATGGAAGCGATTCCTGGGGGCAAGTTCAGTATGGGAAGTAACTCCGGTGAATCGGACGAATCTCCAGTACACGAGGTGAAATTGGCTCCGTATTGGATGAGTACGTTTGAGGTGACCTGGGATCTTTATGAACCTTTTTTATATAAAGATTTTGAACTTTCAAAGCAGAAGGAAGGTGAGATTCCCGCAGTAGTTGATGCGGTGACCAGACCGACTAAGCCATATTTGGATATGACTTTTGGTATGGGCAAGGAGGGGCATCCTGCTCTAGCTATGACTCATTATAATGCGATTCAGTTTTGCAAGTGGTTGTATGTCCGAACGGGGGTGTTTTATCGTCTACCTACTGAGGCAGAATGGGAGTTTGCTTGTCGTGCAGGGTCAAACGATGCATACTTTTTTGGGAATCAGGCTGATTTATTAGGTGACTATGCGTGGTATAGTGCCAATAGTGATAAGCGTACGCATAAGGTAGGTGAAAAGAAGCCTAATGCGTACGGTTTATATGATATGCTAGGCAATGTGTCTGAATGGACATATGACCAATACGTGCCTGATTTTTATAGTCAATTTAAGGGTAAAATAGTAGATAACCCTGTTGCTGAGCCAACTGAATTATATGCTCATGTGGTACGCGGCGGTGCTTTTGATAGTGAGGCAAAAGCTTTACGTTCGTCGGCTAGGTCGGCATCGGACCCTGTTTGGAAACAGTTAGATCCTCAGATGCCTAAATCGAACTGGTGGTTTCCAGAGGCTCCTTTTGTAGGAATGCGATTGGTCAGGCCGGTGAAAGCACCTTCTCATGAAGAAGCTATGGCCTATTATGATAAGGCTCCGATAGAAGACTTTTAAATTATATACCAATTATAATAATAAGTTATGAACAGTTTTAATAGGAGAGATTTCTTAAAATCAACTTCGATTATTGCAGGAAGTACAATTGTTGCAAGTTCACCATTGTCGTCCGTTTTTGCAGCGGGTACCGACATTATCCGTGTTGCCGTTATCGGCTGCGGAGGCCGTGGGACTGGTGCTGCTGTGGATGCTCTGGAATCAGGACAGCAGATTAAAATTGTAGCAATGGCAGACGCGTTTGCTGATAATCTTGAAAAGGCGCATACGAATCTTTCGAAGAAATATTCGGATAAGCTCGATGTTCCTGAAAGTCGCAGATACGTAGGGTTTGATGCTTATAAAGCTGCAATAAGAGATGCAGATGTCGTTATCCTAACTACGCCACCGGGGTTTCGCCCTATGCATTTTGAGGAAGCAATTAAAGCAGGTAAGCATGTTTTTATGGAAAAACCTGTTGCAGTAGATATTCCGGGGATTCGTAAAGTTCTGGAGGTGGCAGCAGAAGCTAAGCGGAAGAAGTTGAATGTCGTAGTGGGGTTACAGCGTCGTTATCAGACTAATTATCGGGAAGCTATTGCTCGTATTCAAGACGGTGCTATCGGTGATGTCGTGTCAGGACAGGTTTATTGGAACAGTGGTGGCGTATGGGTACATCCTCGTAAACCAGGGCAGACCGAGATGGAGTACCAAATGCGCAATTGGTATTATTTTAATTGGCTCTGTGGTGATCATATCGTCGAACAGCATGTTCATAATATTGATGTCGCCAACTGGGTGAAAGGAAAATACCCTATTTCTATTGAAGGTACGGGCTCGAGGGCTCACCGCACAGGTAAGGATTATGGCGAAATCTATGATAACTTTGCAATAGAGATGACATATGATGATGGTTCTGTGGTATATAGTCAATGTCGTCATTTTGAAGGTACACATAATAGGGTGGAAGAATCTTTTCAGGCTACAAAGGGTAGG
>JBEBQJ010000216.1:0-7317 GCA_040395455.1 Sphingobacterium yanglingense
AGAGGCGAAGCGAAGGCAAAGAGATACCGAAGGATAGGCGAAGCAATACCGAAGGAATCCCCGAGTTACTACGGAGTGTTATCGAAGGATAGTCAAAGGTACATCGAACTTGAGGGGACTTGAGGAGACTTTAGGGGAGTTGAGGGGACTTTACCATACATTTGGAATTTATTCATGATTTCTTGACAATACAGTAACCAAACCATGGCAGAATTCCTAATATCCTAAAAGGGACTGCCTCAAGTATCAAAAGACAGTCCTTTTTTAAAAACATTAGGTTACAAAGCCTGATTTACCTCATCTATCATTTTATCGATAGAGATTACTCCGCCACCTGCTAAATACCATGTTTCGGAATCTAAGTACACAATCTTTCCATTTTTATAGGCGTTCGTGCGTTGGATCAACTTATTTTCGATTTCTTCCTTATTCAGTGGAGTATCACCAATAGCAGCACTTCTATCTACAACAAATAAGATATCCGGATTAGTCTCTGCTATAAATTCGTTAGAGGTCTTCGTGCCATGAAGATGGGTATCTAAACCTTTTGCAGCTTCCTGCACACCTAGGATATCGTGGATAAGCCCAAAGCGCGAACCACTGCCATAAGCACTAAAACGTCCTTTATTATGTAATACAACTAACGCCTTTGCATCAGATTTCCCAGCTTTTTCTTTGACTGATGTGGCCTTGTCCTTGATAGCGGCTAAGGAAGCTTCAAACTCTTTTTCCTTACCAAAGATTTTACCCAAGTTAGTGGTATTTTTTTCTAATGCACCAAACTGATCCTTTGTATCCCAAACAGGAATAATAGTCGGAGCAATTTTAGAAATCTGTTCATAGGAATCTTTCAGCCTTCCTCCGATAATGATTAAATCAGGATTCAGCTCATTCAATTTTTCAATATTGGCCTCAACCAGATTACCTAGATCAGCAATAGTCTCGTCATCCTTGTATTTAGAAAGATACTTTGGCACTCCTGTTTTGGGAATACCTACCGGCTTTACTCCTATAAAGTCTAGGTTTTCCAATTGACTAAAATCCAATACAACTACTCTCTTGGGATTCATTGGCACATCTACTGTTCCCAATTCATGGGTTATGGTGACTTTATCGCTAGCCCCTTCACCTTCAGCCTTACTTTGATTAGCATTGTTACACCCCGTAAAAGCTACTGTTATCACGAGTGCGAATAAAAAAATAGATTTTTTCATATATATATTATTTAAACAGAATTAGCATTATATTTTTTTGACTTTTAACAATAGATACAAAAAGTATATCCCTCCCACCAGATTGATAATTGTACTGATAGGTGTAGAAAAATTAAGTATCCGTTCCATAATGAACTGCCCTCCGACAAGAGCAACAATAGCTACCAGACAACAGGTTGGGATAACCAATCCGTGGCGCTGTGACTTTATCAATTGGTAAGTGACATTGGTCACCAACAAGCCTAAAAAGGCTATAGGACCGATTAGCGCTGTAGAAACCGATACAAGAATAGCAATGATAATAAAGAAGGTCTTGACCACCTTAGGGTAATCCACTCCAAGACTAATTGCTTGATCACGTCCCAAAGCAAGTACATCGAGATACCGATTCATTCGAAAACCGAAGAGCAGAACGATTACCAAAATACCTGTAGCATACCATAGCAAGCTTTCATTTATCTTATTGAAAGAGGCAAACATCTTCCCTTGGATGATGAAAAAGTCATTGGGATCAATCAATAACTGCATAAAGGAGCTCAACGTATTGAACAATATCCCGAGCACCAGTCCCACCAATAGTAACAAATACATATTGTTGCGCCCTCTTCTATAAATCAGAAAATAAAGCAGAAAGGAAAACCCGATCATGAATAGAACCGACAGCAAGAAATTGTCAAAACTATTAAGAACACGAAAAGTCGTATCACCGTATACAAACACAATTATGGTCTGCAATAGCATATAGACCGATTCAAATCCCATAATAGATGGTGTCAGAATACGATTGGCAGTGATGGTCTGAAAAGCAACAGAGGAATAAGCAACGCAACAAGCTACGACAAGCATGGCGACTAACTTGATGGATCTTAATTCTAGTGCAAACCGCCAACTAGTCCCAAGATTATAGCCTAAGAATAAACCTATAATAATGAGGACCAATAATAGTAATAGCAAAACTCTCTTCTTGTTCTCCTTCATTTCTTGCGCAATAAAAGAAGGAGAAATAGTATACCTCCAATAAAACCAACGACCATACCGATCGGAACCTCGAAAGGGAAAATGACTACCCTTCCGATAATATCACAGATCAAAAGGAAAATAGCTCCCCATAGCGCAACATAAGGAAGTGTTTTCTTAATATTATCGCCATATACCATACTGACTACATTGGGCACAACCAAACCTAGAAAAGTAATTGAACCGGCAGTGATAATGACAGTACTAACCGTTAAGGAGACACATAATATACCAATATTCATAACAGCTTTGTAATTTAGGCCAAGATTTTTGGAGAAATCCCGCCCCATCCCTACGACCGCAAACTTATTGGCATATAGATAAGTAACTATTATCGCAGGTAGACTGACGTAAATAAGCTCGTACTGCCCCTGCAAAATACCTGAAAAATCGCCCATCATCCAGGCGTTCATATCCTGAACCAAATTATGGTTGACAGCGAAAAAAGTAGCGATAGAGTTCAGAATACCTCCAAACATAAGTCCTACTAATGGAATAAAAATAACGTTGCGGAACCTTATACGCTCCGTAATAAATAAGAAGAGTAAGCTACCTAGAAATGTAAAACAGAATGCAAAGATTCCCTTAACAAGCATACCTGATGTAGGAATAAGAAACATGCCTGCCAGCAAGCCAATCTTGGCGGCCTCTAATGTACCTGCTGTAGTAGGCGACACAAATTTGTTCTGTGTCATCTGTTGCATAATAAGACCACAGACACTCAATCCAATGCCAGCTAATATCAGTGATATCGTCCTTGGTATGCGACTCAAAGACACGATAGAAATCTTGTCTATATCCCAACGAAGAATATCCGATATAGAAATATCGGCCACTCCTACAAATAGGGAGAGTATAGAAAAAAATAGTAAAACAATTATAAATAGTGTTGTCTTCAACTCTTTAGTCCAGTATTTGAAACAATTAACAGAATCATTACAATGCTATGTCTTAATACTATTCTTATTAAGACTCATTATAAATATATTTGCAAAGCTAGATTTATCTAAATGCAAGAGGTTAACAAAACAGGATGATTATTTAATATAAACGGATTAAAATGAGGCTTTCAGCAAAGTTGAAACAGGTTGACAGGTATTATATCCAAAAGGAAATAGACGATGCCTATAACAGGTCTACCCTATTGGACGAAAGTGAAGTTGACATTGTAGAAGACAGAATAGGCCAAATCACCTACAAACAGATGTTCTGCGGGGGCATGTTGTTAATTGATGTAACAATGACCCTGCAACAGGCTATGACAGATATCTTCAAGATAGATGGTGAAAGCGTAATGATGGAATTTATGTTTGACTCTAAAATAGAAGCCGATATTGATAAGCTAACACACTCTACATGGAATCTAGCCAACACACATAACATAACCTTTTCTAAGAACTACCACGGTCGGTTTAAGATGCCTCCAAACATCCCTGTTCAGTTTCTAATCATCATCCTCTCTAAGGAGTATTATTTTAACCTCATTCCAAAAGACTATATACTGCATCAAGAGTTTGTAAATAATATCTTCAAGCAAAAGACAGCTACGCTCTCCAAGACGATGCTGCGGTTCAACCCATATATGCATGCAGTCATTCGCGAAATAAGGTCATGCACTAGAAAAGGAGAGTTAAAGCGCCTCTATATTGAGAATAAAATACAAGAGCTCCTCTTATTGCAACTCGAAATAAACCAAAAGCAACATCTTTTATATAATAAATCAGGCTTGAATGACCGGGATCATAAAAAGCTAATGGAAGCCAAGAATATATTAGACATCGGTTTTAGAGATGCTCCAGGGATTCCGGAGCTTGCTCGTATGAGCTATCTCAATGAGTTCAAGCTCAAGAAAGGCTTCAAATCCTGTTTTGGTATGACCATAAAGAATTATGTCATTTCTTTACGAATGAGGCATGCAATAGATTTATTGAGTGAAGGTAAACATAGTATAACCGAAATCGCCTACCTCTGCGGATACAATGGCATTGTACAGTTTTCTACGGCCTTCAAAAATTTTTACGGTTACGCTCCGAGCTATGCAATAAGATAAATTCGAAGGATTCAACCATTCAGATGCCTGCATCCATTTTCTCCTAAGGTTTGTTGAGATATACCCTTAATGATACTCCACCATGTGTCCAATTATATTTATCGCTATGTAGTGTACCTATCGGAAATGCAATATAAGGTTCAATAACAACATTGAATTTCTTCAAAAAAGAAGGGCTTAATCTTCCTGATAACCTAGCGAAACGTACCTATATGTCAAAATCTAGATTTTAAGCTAGGAAACGTCTATGAAAAATCGCTTGACGAAATCTACAATGGAATAGCGACGCAGAAAATACACAAAGAATATTCTGCAAATTGCAACAAATGCTGGATAAACTTTCATCGTAAATATGATATTATCTTTTACAGAACATTAGAAAATTTCTTACCCAAAAAGGCTATTGAGGCTTTCTTTGGAAAATATAGTTGGACAAGCAATCCGAAGACCACTTATAAAAAATTGATGCATAGATTTTAAAATAAAATTATGCCGTGTATAATGTTCAATTCTTCTATTGTAGCATTTTCACAATAATCACGTTCATTTTACATAAGTTAACTTTAAATTTTTATAAACCATGAGACAAGTTTATCTATTTTTTGCCGTGCTTATTCTTACAGCCTGTTCCAAGGAAGAAACCTATGGCCCATTTAATTTAAAAGATGGACAAGAAGTTGAGTTGTTTGTTAGCCATCGTTACGGTGCAGTCGGCGATGGCCCTTTAATAATGCCTCAGAATGCATCTCCACAATTTTCACTTTCCGCATTCGATGAAAGAGAACCCGGCTATGATTATCATGTAAAGGCGAAAATGGTAGCATATAACGGGCCTCGAATGCAGGATGGTGGCCCCATGAGCCATCTTAAGTTTATCGAAGTTATACGAAAGGAAAAATACGAGGGTAACGAAACTTTTGAACTTGAACTCATTCAGTCCTATATCCCTGGAGGACCAATAATTGTTCTTCTCAAGGAAGAAGATAAATACTTTTTCATCTCAAACATTCAGCTCACTTACAATGACACTGAGATAGAAAGTCAATTGGAGAAAATTTGGGAGAACCGGGAAGAACTTCGTCAAAAAGCTAAAAATAGAATTCCTGCCGAACCTAAATGGAAATCCATTCGGGCAACAGTAACCCATGATCCAGATAATTTCAGTCGGGCGTATCGCGTACATAGCCTAAAACTTATTGAGTAAAAAGACATCTTATTTACTCCTGCCCTGATTTGAAATTTAAACGGAGTTAAGGACTACTCCCTTTAATATATTGAACATAGAGTTAATACCTATAAACAACAAAAGCTTCAAGTTTCCTTGAAGCTTTTTCTAGTAGCGGGGAGCAGGATCGAACTGCCGACCTCAGGGTTATGAATCCTGCGCTCTAACCATCTGAGCTACCCCGCCGTTTCAGTGATGCAAATATAGTAATAAGGAATTATTTTCAAAGCAATTTTTTATAGATTTTAATATTTTCACACGCACAAAAATTGGCTTCCGATGCAATTATCTAAGAATGAAAGCCCTAACATGTTGACAACTTTTTCGATGTTAACAAATTTTGTTCCACTTCATGCTCTTTTACAATAAAAATATGTATTATTACAGAAATCAATATGAAAACGTTAACTAAAAAATGATTTAGCTATGTCGGAAAAAACTAAAATTCACCTAGAATATATCATCAACTCCTCTCCTCGTATTCTTTACCCTTATTTGATCGAGCCCAATGACCTTGCACAATGGTTTGCGGACGACGTACTTTATCATGATGGAGTCTATGAATTCATCTGGGATGGCGAGTCGCATAGAGCAAAAATTGCTGTTTCTAAAGAAAACAAATATGTTAAGTTCAAATGGGTAGATGATGAGCCACACTTCTTTGAGCTAGAAATCATACAAGATGAATTAACAAATGATGTTGCCCTAGCAATTACAGATCATGCGAAAGACGAAAATGTAGAAGATCGAAAAAAAATCTGGGACAACTCGATAAGCTATCTTCAGAGTGTAATTGGTGCTTAAAATTCTGTACCTTTGTTTATCACGCATAGCCACATGTAAAGCTAACAAGGCTATGCTCATAGATACATGAAAAAAGTACATAAATTAATATTACAAGCATTCATTAAGCCGTTTATTGTCACATTTTGTATCGTGATGTTTGTGCTTTTGATGCTTTTTTTATTTAAATACATTGACGACCTTATCGGAAAAGGATTTGAATGGTACGTCATCATGGAACTCATTGGATATCAGTGCGCGGTACAACTATCCATGGCGCTTCCATTGTCCATGCTCCTATCCTCGATTATGACCTTCGGAAATCTGGGTGAGAGTTATGAACTTGTCGCTATAAAGGCAGCTGGTGTTTCACTCCGAAAAGCGATGAGTCCTTTATTTCTTTTAGTAGGAATATTTGCCGCAGGCTCCTTTTTATTTTCAGACTACATATTACCTGTAGTCAATCTAAAAATGGGATCCTTATTATGGGACGTACGTAATAAAAAGGCAGATTTTTTAATTAAGCCGGGTATCTTCAACAGTACCATTCCGGGGTATGCGATTCGAGCCAAAAGTAAGAGCAAAGATGGTACTGTACTCTATGACCTCACAATCTATGACAAATCTAAAGGCAACGCCGCAAGTGATGTACTGGTCGCAAAAGAGGGATACATGTACAATTCGCGTGATCAAAGCTTCATGATTTTAAAACTTATTGACGGGGTACGCTATGAAGATTCGCGTTCGAACAATGCGAAAACCTATGACCCTCGTCAACAGTTTACGCGCTTTTATTTCAAAGAGACGGAGACAAAATTTAACATGGATGCTTTTGAAATGAAGCGCACAGATGAAAATCTTTTTAAGCAACACCACCAGATGCTCAATCTTCGTCAGCTTAAACTGAAGTCTGACACCAACCTGATGGAACTGGATAGTGTATCAAAAATCAGTGCACAAGAACTGAAACATAACATTCTATATACATCTCGATACTATAATGAAGGAAAACGGGAAAATGCCAAAAT
>JBEBQJ010000217.1:0-7268 GCA_040395455.1 Sphingobacterium yanglingense
TTGGGTAAATATACAGGGATGAGGAAGAGGAATATTCTACGTTTTTCAATACTAGCCATTGTGCTACTGTTGGTTGCTATTGTGACTTTCAGAGAACTTAACTTTAATAGCGACCGGACAGTTGGGGAGAAATTGGATAGTCTAGATGGGGTATTTGTCTATTACAATGGAGGCGTAGGGCATTCTGAAGGACGGAATTTAGCCCCGGATGGCTACAATATCGGACTGAAGTATCAGTGTGTGGAGTTCGTGAAGCGATATTATTATGAGCAATATAAGCATCGGATGCCCGATGCTTATGGCAATGCGAAGGATTTCTTTGATTCTAAGATAATAGATGGTGGTATCAACCAGAAACGAAACCTATACCAATATACCAACCCCAGTATAGCACGGCCACAAAAGGGAGATT
Organism: Sphingobacterium yanglingense; assembly: GCA_040395455.1. Classification (GTDB taxonomy): domain Bacteria; phylum Bacteroidota; class Bacteroidia; order Sphingobacteriales; family Sphingobacteriaceae; genus Sphingobacterium; species Sphingobacterium yanglingense_A. The sequence continues at coordinate 413 of JBEBQJ010000217.1, forward strand.
TATTAATCTATGCTCCTAAAGCGTGGAATCCCTATGGGCATGTAGCTATCGTGGCCAGTGTAACCGATGATGCAGTGGAGATTATCCAGCAGAATCCTGGGCCTTTTGGTAAGTCAAGAGAGGTGTATAGCTTAGGGGAAGAGAACGGCAATTGGAAAATAGACAACAATCGTATCTGGGGCTGGTTGCGGAAGTAGAAGCATCGGCGTAACAAGCGCTATTTGTAACCTTGTGATAGGTGATAAAAGAAGCCGTTTGGAGATTCCAGACGGCTTCTTTCGTTTTGGGAATCCGTCCTGCCCAGGCATCGATGACTTCAAACATCGCAGGGCTTTAAATAAAATCTACCAATCTAGTAGTCTATTTGTTTTTTTGTTTATATATTTGTTGTGCATCGTATTCAATTGGCGTTGGCGACGAACAGTAAAAGCTATTTAACAACTTAATTATCAACAGAAATGAAACAAGACTACAGGCAACACGAAACGGGCTATTTTACCCAGCCCCGGAATGAAACAACCTTTCAGAACAAAACTTCGAAGCGAATGTGCTTCTAAACTATCCACTCCTTTAATATGAATAAGGGAAGCTATGCTTCCCTTACCTAAGTCTACTAATGAAACAAGTTTTCAATTGGCGTTGGCACTTGTATTTCTCACTATTAAACAAACTAAATGTATGAAAAAAATAGGGTTATTCCCAACTTACTTTGCTGTATTCCTCGGAATAGTATATACGGCAAAGGTGCAGGCTCAGGTCGAAACAAGGCCCATTATCAATGCTTCTCTGTCCGGTAGAATCATCGACGCATCAACTAAAGAAGCTATCGCAGGTGTGACCGTGCGATTGGATGCAGTGACGCATCAAGTAAGCACCGACCGAGATGGTTATTTTCAGTTCGTAACCGGACAAAAACTACCTATGACCATCATTGTGTCAAATATAGGCTACCAAACGCGTAAAGTCGTTGTTGAACAGTCGCCAGCCGTTATCGAGCTGGTCGCCAATACGAATGAACTGGAGCATGTTCTGGTTACTTCGCGTAGGCGAACAGAGAGAATACAGGAGGTTCCGCTAGCTGTATCTCTTGTACGATCTTCCCTGATAGAGGATGCAGGAGCATTCAATGTGAACCGAATTAAGGAGGTTGTTCCTACGGTGCAGCTGTATTCTTCAAATGCGCGCAATACGACTTTAAATATTAGGGGTTTAGGTTCGACTTATGGATTGACAAATGACGGTATTGACCCCGGAGTCGGTTTTTACATGGACGGGGTTTATCTGGCGCGTCCAGCGGCAACATGGCTGGATTTTATCGATATTGAGCAGATTGAAGTCCTTCGGGGACCGCAAGGTACGTTGTTCGGTAAAAACACGACCGCAGGGGCTTTTAATATAACTTCCCGTTTGCCTGAGTTTGCCCCGATGGCAAATTTTGAACTGAGTTATGGCAATTATGGATTTATTCAAGCCAAAACCTCGCTAACCGGGCCCCTGATTAAAGATAAATTGGCCGCGCGGGTGTCTTTTTCAGGTACCCAGCGAGCAGGTATTTTCTACAATGTAGCGTCGGACAGGCAAATCAACGACCAGAATAACCTGGGGTTTAGAGGGCAGTTGCTGTATACGCCAAATGACGATTTAAAGATTTCCCTGACTGCTGATAAGACCCGACAACGGCCTGATGGATACGGCTGGGGAGTAGCAGGTGTTGTAGAGAATAAACGCTCTCCCTACCGGCAGTTCAATGCGATAATCGAAGACTTAGGCTATAAGATTCCATATGAAAGCGCATTTGAACGCAAGGTGGATTTGGATACCCGTTCGAGAGCCGATAATGAGCTGGGTGGCGCTTCTTTGAATGTAGATTATAAAATAGGAGGCGGGACATTGACGTCAACCTCTGCGTGGCGTTATTGGAATTGGGTACCGCTGAATGATAGGGACTATTTGGGGATTCCGGTCTATACTATTTCTTCAGGCAACTCCAAGCATAGCCAGTGGTCACAAGAGTTTCGCTACGCGGGCAACCTGAGCGACAAGGTGAGCGGAGTGGTCGGATTGTTCGGATTGTGGCAGGACTTAAGAACTGATCCGGTGCATACGGAAGAAGCCGGAGACGCTTTATGGCGTTTTCAGCAGACGAATGCTTCTCAAGTGCAATGGGCACCTGGTCTTATTGATAGGGTCGGGATTCGTACAAAATACGGCATAAAAAGTAGCAGCCTAGCGGTGTTTTCCCAGGTCGATTGGGCGATTACTCCGAAATTGCATTTACTCCCCGGGGTACGTTACAATTATGATAAAAAGGTCGCAGATTACGACCGAAAGAAATACATAGAAAACAACATCCCTTATACAGAGTTACAATGGGCGGCGGTTAATAGCATCTACTCAAATCAGCAATTTGATGTGGACGCCGATGCTGCAAACTTCTCCGGACAGCTCTCTTTGCAGTACAAATTCAACCCGGCTTATAACAGCTATGCGACCTACTCCAGGAGCTATAAACCTATCGGCATCAATGTGGGTGGACTACCGGTTATCGATGGTCAGGTTGCAACAAACTTGGCGGAAGTGAAACCAGAGTCAGTCAATCATTTTGAGGTTGGTATTAAAACTAGCGTATCGAGAAATTCATTCTTAAATATTACAGCGTACCGTACTAATATTAAAGACTATCAGACTCAAGTTCAAACACCAGACCCAGGCGTAAATAGGGGATACCTGGCAAATGCAGAAAAAGTCAGGGTACAAGGTGTAGAGGTGGATGGAAGTATCAGACCTTGGGCTTTTTTGAACGTTAGAGGTGCCTTAGCCTATACAGATGGCAAATATGTTTCCTTTACAAACGCACCTGTACCTTTGGAAGAGGTCGGCGGCACGGAGGCCTTTAAGGATGTATCTGGAGGTGTGCTACCAGGAATATCGAAATGGTCTTGGTCACTGGCAGCAGAAGCAACAGTCAAAGGCAACCTGTTAAGTCTACAAGGACACTATTTCTTAGGCACCGACCTTTTCTATCGCTCCAAGTTCTCGTCGAGTCCATCTCCTTCGGCCTATTTGAATATCGATGCCTACGCCTTTTTGAATGCGCGCATTGGTTTTAAAGCAACAAATGGATTAACTGTTATTGTGTGGAGCAGGAATCTAACAAATAAGGATTACTATGAACAACTACTGGCCGCACCAGGCAATTTCGGACAATATGCAGGTGTCGTGGGCGACCCTCAAACTTATGGGCTGACCTTAAGATACAATTTGAAATAGATTGCGTAATTGCTAGATACATGCGACAAGCCACTTGGTCTAAGCAAGTGGCTTGTCGTACGTTTTGAAAATCAACTATTTGCGTTAGTTAATTATTCCGACCAAACGGCGAGTTCGTAACCGTCGGGATCGGTGAACTGGAAGCGTCTTCCTCCTGGAAAACTAAAGATATCCTTAACGATAATCCCGCCAGCACGTACTACCTTATCCTGAGTAGCTTCTAGGTCTTTTGAATAAAGGATAACTAGAATAGTACCCGGAATAGGCTGACCGGTAGCAAAACCACCGTCGACATAATCCCCCTGAAATGCGGAATACCCAGCACCGTAATCTGTAAACTTCCATCCAAAGGATTTACTATAGAATTCTTTAGCTCGGGTAATATCTTTTGATAGAAACTCGATATACTGTATTTGTTCGTGTTTCAAGGTTTGTGGATTGATTTCACTCATGCTATGTTGTTTTAGTGTGTTATATCTGAAAGCTTTATTTTAGGGAGCGCACGTTCTAGTGTCTCTAAATCTTTCTTAAATACATCTAGATCACTTTCGTATATGAGAGCCTGGTTTTCCTTTTTGGTTATGACAATCTTCTTATATTTTTTCTTGAATGGAGAAAATATAGGTCTATCCTTTGCCGGTAAGTAGTACTCCTGTATATCAAAGTAATATTCAGAAAAGGGATATTCTTTCTTCCCTATAATAATGCGGTCAGTCTGTATCCTGCATAAATTGCCTCGATAGGAGGAGATGATCAGTACGGGCAATAGGATAAATCCAAAAAGGGCAAATGCTCCGACGCCAACTACCGAACCTGTGCCACATATAACATTAATAAGGTTCTGAATAGAGGCTATCATGATAAATGGGGTCAGCAGTAAATAAAAGATGAGTATTGTCTTCGTAAAACAGATTTTCTGCTCCATATGTATTTCCCTGATATTAATAAAAGCCTTAAAATTAAGAAAAAAATCGAACGATCAGATTATTCAAAAGTTTTTATTTTTGTTGATGTAGCTATTTTTTATTACTATCCGTTTTAAGAAAAAAGTGAATAAAAACAAAACCGTATTACTATAAAATTATGTCCTATCGAATGAAACCTATCCATTTCTCAAAGCTCTTTTTTATAGCGTCTAGCCTCATGTTCTCCTACGCCAATGCGCAGAGTACCAATCCAACGCTCTCCTCCAAAGCTCGATTTAAGCTCGATTTTACTATTGGGCCAAATTTTGATATCGCTCCTGCTTCCGATACTGAAAATAAAGATATTTTTGGAGGACGACCTGCTGTAAGCCCATTCTTGGGTATTCGTGGTACGCACCTATTCTCAGACAGGATGGGGTGGTATGCAGGTATAAATATTAACTATTACAAAGAGCATAAACCAACGGGTTATAGACAGAGTTTTTTTGAGTCGTTCTTTGATGATTTTGGCAACGCGCTCTTTGGCCCCATATCCTATGTCAAGCCTTCGGCAGAGTTAGGGGTTCTATACCGTATCGAATCTGCTAATTGGAGCATACACCCTGGGGTTGGAATTGGACATGATACTTATCTTGCGGATAAAAGTAATTCCCGGTCTAAAACAGGTAGCGATGGAGTGAAGCATGAGCTGACTTATGACAGGGAATCTTCTTTGTTTACGGCCCATATCGGTTTCTCTGCCAATTACTATGTCAGTCGGAGAGGATATTTAGCACTCCATGCACGTTACCATCAACCTCTACAGTCGGCTACAGCGCACGTGATTGAAAAAACGGATGGTGTGGAGACTTCGAGAGTCGACTTCAAGAGTAATGCTATTGGTAGAGGGGTATTTGCTGGGGTAGGATTTGGTCTAGTACTGGGCAAACAATAGCTGTACTGAAAAACACCTTTCTTTCGGTTCCTAAGTAATCGAAAGAAAGGTAAAAAAGTTAATGCACGTCTATTCCGTCGAAATAGATTTCGGTTATCGCGGTATCATTGTACTTGTCTCCTCTGTAGACTTCGAGTATCTCAAATTTCAAAATCAGGTCGGACCCGTCACTATTGTGGCCGAAGGTGCCCACCTCAAAAGCCTGGTCTGTACGACTATCCTCCAGATTTAAGATGCCGATTGTTTTTCCGTTGGCATATAGTGTTAACTTCTTCACGCGGTTATTATTTTTCCAAGCGGCTTCAGACTTCATATAGCCATTCGAAATAATGATTGTTGTGATTCTTGGACTTCGGTTTTTAAAATAATATTCCAGGTACTCTCCAATTCCTGCATCGGATTTTCCTTCTACCCATGCCGTTTTATAGCTAAGGTCATTAGCACTTTGTGCTTGATAGGAGATCCCCTTGTCAGAATGTAGTGATGAAGATGCTTTTACGAGATAGTTTCCGCCACCACAATACCAGCTGCATCCGCCATCTATAACGTCCCATACACTTTCTACGACCTCCCCATATTTGTCCAATAAGATATCCAGCTCAGCTTGTTCTTTGGGCGTCAGATTACTTTTGAGTAAAAGCTCATTCTGCCGTTCGATTTCTTGCTCTGTTTTGGCGCTCAAATCTATTTTTCTAACCTCCTTAGGAAAGTAATTCTTGACAACGCTCTGTCCATGTGCAAACTGTAAGCTAAATAAGCTGATAAGAATAAGGATTGACCTCATGATGTGATGCATAATTGTTTTCTTAACGTAACTGAGCTCTCTTTAATCTGATTTCTATTCCAGAGATTTAACCTTAGATTTGCAAATAAAATGCCATAATTCGCTATTTGTGCTTATGTTAGGATAAATAAGCATAGCCGAAAAGTGAACTGTAAAATAAAGGAGACTGCCTGGAAAATACCAGATAGTCTTAGTGGGTGCTATAATCAGGCTTTAGCAACAGGCCGGACGGATGTCGGCAATTGATAATAGAAAACAATTAATGAAAATAGAAGAACTTAAAAATAGATTCATTCTTGCTCTAGACATAACCTTGCATAACATCGACATGGAGGCTGTGAATGAGATTCTTGACAATAGGGATGAAGATCTCTTTTCTGAGGCTTGGACTATGGCCCACGAACAAACAAAAGATTATAAACCAGATTCAAAGCTAGAGGAGGAAATGAATGAGGCAAGAGAGCTGATTTTTAAGCAGGTGTTTCGCATGACGGGCTCAACCGATCTGTCTGCTTATATTTCTGATGATTTCGAACTTATTGTTATACATAACATGTGCGACACGAACAATAAATGGGTCCATAAGCTGTCGGAGGCCTACTTGAACTATGAAATACCACAGTAAAACCTTGCTTTCGATTGTTATTGACGGATAGGATTGACTCGATACGTCATAAAACCGTAGGAGTGGGGTATTTGTTCTAAGCAACGGCTTTCCTGTTCCTTCTTCATAGAAACTTTCTACGATATGAGAGAGTCGGCCCGAATATTTGGGCTGACTCTTTTTTGAAAGGAATTATCCTGCTAACTCGGGCACTCGCTGAATGGTCAACTTGCCTTCAACAGGTATAGGTTTGGAAACGATATCCAGAACCGGACAAATCGCATCAACTTGTTGTGCCAGTCGTTCTAGTTTTTCAGCAGGTTCGTCCGACACAATGA
>JBEBQJ010000218.1:0-7252 GCA_040395455.1 Sphingobacterium yanglingense
AAAAGGTTAGCAGAAATAGAAAAAAAGATGAATGAAAAAGGAAAGGAAATAGAATTTGTAATTTTTATCTTATCTTGTAGAAAGGAAACTCAATGGAAGCATATTTGAATGTTATTGTCCGTTGTGTAGCAGTTTACTTTTTTATGCTGATTGCTATCCGTGTTTTTGGAAAGAAGGAACTCTCACAACTTAATACAGTAGATGTCATTTTGATATTACTGATAAGTAATGCCGTGCAGAATGCGATGGTAGGGAATGATACAAGTTTAGAGGGAGGCTTGTTGGCCGCACTCGTTCTTTTTCTTGTCAATTTCTTTATTAAAAGAGTGGTTTTGAAAAATAAGTTTTTCCAAAAGATTGTGCAACAAAAGCCTCAAGTGCTGGTACATAAAGGCAAGCCTGATTTTGATATGCTTAGTAAGATTGGAATATCAGCTGATGAATTGTATGAAGCTGTGCGGGAGCATGGTGTAGAGCATATCAAAGATGTAAAGTTAGCGATGTTTGAGGAAGATGGGAATATTTCTATCATCTCCGGGGAGTCCGCTTTAAAGCAGTCGTTTTATAAGCGAAAGCATAATCATAAGAATTTACGTGGCGCAAATTAGTATTCGATTTTTTTAGTTTGTTGTTCGTTAATATAAGGCATTTTATCTAAGTTTGGATACATGGAAAAGCTATTTGATGAAAGTTGGGATGAGTTGTTAAAACCATTATTAAAACAAGAGCGTATGCGCCATCTATCTGCATTTGTACAGAAGGAGCGCCATAATCAGGTTGTCTATCCACCGCAGGAACTGGTCTTTAATGCTTTTCGGTTGACTCCCCTTCCTGATGTGAAAGTCGTGATTCTGGGACAAGATCCTTATCATAATGTAGGGCAGGCTCATGGGTTGTCTTTTTCTGTCCCAAATGGTATTATGCACCCTCCTTCTTTGAAGAATATTTTTGCGGAACTTACCACAGATATTCCCGGTTTTACCTATCCAAAATCTGGTGATTTGACCAAGTGGGCAGAACAAGGTGTTTTATTACTTAATGCAACACTTACGGTTCGAGCACATCAGGCGGCCTCTCATCAAAAGCAAGGATGGGAAGAGTTTACCGATCAGGTGATAGCTCAAATTTCTAAAGAGTTAAATCACGTTGTGTTTATCTTGTGGGGGGCATATGCACAAAAGAAATCGGTGTTGATTGATCACAGCAAGCATTTGGTGTTAAAGGCCGTACACCCTTCTCCTCTTTCGGTATACCGTGGCTTCTTTGGATCCAAGCACTTTTCAAAAAGCAATGCTTATCTCGAGGAGCATGGGCGCGGGTCTATTGACTGGCAGCTTGATTAAGCGTATCTTTCTTGAATATGATTGTAGGTGTGCTGTTTTGCTTCGAGTTGCTTAATATGTTTAATACGGAGTTTGTTCCCCTGTTGAAGAATATGCGTCACGAGTAGATTGCTGTCGTAGGTAATTTCATATGATTCTGTCGGGTCAAAAGCATCTTCTGCTTCGCCCAAAACCACATACTCCAACTTTCCAGACGTTGTAAACCGTTTTATTATAAGGTGTTTGTCCTCTTGAGGGGAAACGGTATACCAAGCGCCATCTCCAACTCCACCTAAATACATCGCATCTTTGGGGATACTGATAGGTTTTGAACGGTAATGGACGGCTCCAATAATCTGATCTGTAGGAAGTAAGTTTGCCTTCGTTCGAAAGACATTGTCGCCAAGCTGCTTAACTAAGAACCAGAAAGACTGAAACCTATTCATCCGAAAATGAATAAGACCTTCTTCGGGCGAGTAAGAGTAGATCATTCTATCACTGACCGTATTGACTAAGTTACTAACAGGACTGGATTTGATGGTCTCTGGAAGATTGATCATATGCCAGAAGTGAAAGCGTTGTGAGGCCTTTATCAGCATTCTCGTGATAAATCGAGAGCAATTATTATTGTTGCGTGCTACAGCACCGTAGGGATAGGTTCCCTGCATCACACACTGATCTCCATAGGCCCTCGCCATTGAAAAGTTGATGCCCTCCACAATCGACAACAAGAGTCTGCCCTCACCATACATAGCGGGTTTCAAATCTTCGAAATATTCAACAATTTCGTGTAAGTTGCTGACTTTTCCTCCAATAAATTTGGCTTTGATTTTAATCTCAAGTAAAGGGTCGGAGAATTGTGATCTTGCCCGACCATAGCCTCGGGGGGCGATGTATCTGCCAAAATCATAGAACAACATATTGCCATTTCTGTGATCTATTAAGACAATTCCGGTATGCCCCACTTTAAAATTGAGATTCTTAACTACCCCGATTTTTTTGAAAAACATCATCCATTTTTCATCGCCTCTAATAGTAGCATCGGGCCAAGTCAATATTATTGCAAAGTCGTTGTATGGTATGGTTTGCTCTTGCATTCAGCTTAGTATTCTAGTGGTACTATAGGCTCTTTTTTTGAGGTTGACATAATCATCATTGTCTGGAAGGTTTTTACAAATGGGATTTTAGCAATCTTTTCCATAATAACTCCTTCGTATGCCTTGATGTCTTTGACGTAAACTTTTAGGATGAAATCGCAGTTTCCAGTAACGTGATGACACTCTGTTACTTCTGGTATTGCTTTTACAGCTTCTACAAATTCAGGAATGGCATTATGCGTGTGGAAGTCTAAAGAAATCTGAATGAAGGATTTTATCCCCAAGCCTAGTTTTTCTTCGTCAACAAAAGCATGGTAGCTTTTGATAAATCCTGAGTTTTCCAGTTTCCGTACTCGTTCTAATGTGGGAGCAGGAGACAAACCAATATTAGTTGCAAGCTGGAGGTTTGTAATTCTTCCGTTTTCTTGCAACAGCCGTAATATTTTTAAATCTAATTTATCCGGTTGATAAGACATAGGGTTATTTTACTTCAATTTGTAAACTTAAATAAAATGGTTTGCATTCGCGAATGTGCTAGGCAAAAAATAACTAGGCATAATTCCGTCTTAATCAGGCTTCACGAGTCCAAAGGTTTGATATTCTTCGTTCAAAAGTGATTTTCGATAGTAATTATGTTATATAAAAATAGGAATTATTTTTGAATGAAAGAGGGGATTTAGTGAGGGATGTATATGCTTTTGAAGAAAACCGTCTGCTTTATTTTTCTCTAGCTGGAATCATTTCTTTGTCAAAAAAGAAATGCAAATCCGTGTTAAGCACAAAAAAAGGTGATCTTTATCACAAAATTGGGATTTACAGGGCTTGCTTGGTGAAAATATGCTATTTAATTGCTATTTAAGTCGTAGCTTTGTAGTCCTGTAATAGAGTGGGGGTTGCCTACTCGGTAAAAGGGAAGATTATTATGAGTACCAAAGACGACGAATTACTGAAAGAGCTGGAGCAGGAGGAGTACAAATACGGTTTTACGACCGATATTGAGATGGACATTGCTCCCAAGGGACTGAATGAAGACACTATTCGCCTGATATCTTCAAAGAAAAACGAGCCAGAATGGTTGCTAGAATGGCGATTGAAAGCTTTTCAACATTTCTTGAAGATGAAGATGCCGACATGGCAGAATTTCGAGAATCCAGAAGTCGATTTTCAAGACCTTTCTTATTATGCTGCACCAAAGCCTAAAAAGCTATTGGAGAGTATGGACGAAGTTGATCCCGAATTATTGGAGACCTTTGCAAAATTAGGGATTCCTTTGGACGAGCAGAAAATATTAGCAGGAGTCGTGGCGGTAGATGCTGTTTTTGACTCTGTTTCTGTGAAGACTACTTTTCGCGAAAAGTTAAAAGAAAAGGGAGTGATATTCTGTTCTTTCGGTGAAGCAGTACAGGAATACCCTGAACTGGTAAAAGAATATTTGGGAACTGTGGTTCCTCAAACAGATAATATTTATGCCGCATTGAACTCAGCAGTGTTTTCTGATGGGTCATTTGTTTATATCCCTAAGGGAGTACACTGCCCTATGGAGCTTTCTACCTATTTCCGAATCAATGCGCAGAATACTGGACAATTTGAACGTACGCTTATCGTTGCAGACGAAGGGTCTTACGTGTCCTATCTAGAAGGATGTACGGCGCCTATGCGTGATGAGAATCAATTGCATGCGGCAGTTGTCGAGTTGATCGCCATGAAAGATGCAGAGATCAAATATTCTACTGTACAGAACTGGTATCCTGGAGATAAAGAAGGAAAGGGTGGTATTTTCAATTTTGTAACCAAACGTGGTATTTGTAAAGGTGACAACTCAAAAATATCGTGGACACAGGTGGAGACAGGTTCTGCTATTACATGGAAATATCCAGGTGTTATCCTTAAAGGAGATAATTCGGTAGGCGAGTTTTATTCTGTCGCTATGACTAAGAACTTCCAGGTAGCCGATACGGGTACGAAGATGGTTCACCTAGGTAAGAATACGAAGTCCAAGATTATTTCGAAAGGAATTTCTGCAGGAAGAAGCCACAATAGTTACCGTGGATTGGTGAAAATAGGCCCTAATGCGGACAATTCGCGCAACTTTACACAATGTGATTCCCTGTTAATTGGAGACCGTTGTGGTGCACATACTTTCCCGTATATAGAAAATAAGAGCAAGACTGCTAAACTTGAGCATGAAGCTACTACTTCCAAAATCGGAGAGGATCAGGTTTTCTATTTGAATCAACGTGGTATCGATTCTGAAAAAGCGGTAGGTTTGATTGTCAATGGATACGCTAAAGAGGTGTTAAATCAGTTGCCAATGGAATTTGCTGTAGAAGCCCAGAAGTTGATTGCAATTTCTTTAGAAGGATCTGTAGGGTAGTAGATAATTATATAGATAAGTTTAAAAATAAAAATTGAGAGGGAGATTTAGTTACTCAATACTCAATACTCAATACTAAGATAATGTTAAGCATTAAAAATTTACATGCGTCTATCGAAGACAAACAAATATTAAAAGGATTAAATCTAGAAGTTAAACCGGGTGAAGTTCACGCTATTATGGGGCCTAACGGTGCTGGGAAGAGTACTTTAGGGAACGTGTTAGCAGGGAGAGATTCTTATGAAGTAACCGATGGTGAAGCGATTCTAGATGGTGTTGATCTATTGGATTTGTCTCCAGAGGATAGGGCTCGTGAAGGTTTGTTTTTGGCATTTCAATATCCTGTGGAAATACCAGGAGTATCTAACATCAATTTCTTGAAAACTGCGGTAAATGATATCCGTGAGTACAAGGGCTTACCTCCGATGGAAGCAAAAGAGTTTTTGAAAACGGTTAAAGAAAAGCAACAACTAGTTGAGTTTTCTGCTAATCTGGCTAACCGTTCTTTGAATGAAGGATTTTCTGGAGGAGAGAAAAAACGTAACGAAATTTTTCAACTGGCTATGTTGAATCCTAAATTATCTATTTTGGACGAGACGGATTCAGGTTTGGATATCGATGCATTACGTATTGTTGCTAATGGGGTGAATCAATTGCGTTCAAAAGACAATGCATTTGTAGTGATTACGCACTATCAAAGATTGTTGGATTATATTGTTCCGGATTTTGTACACGTATTGTATGATGGACGTATTGTCAAAACCGGAACGAAAGAGTTGGCATTGGAGTTGGAAGAAAAAGGATACGATTGGCTTAAAGAACTGGATACACAAGAAGGCTAATCGGAATATATAAGAGGGCATTGAATATTGGTTCTGCCCATTTACAAAAAATAGGCCTGCTTATACAGAATTTTAATAAGCAGGTTGATAAGAGATAACATGAGTACTATAGTAGCAAATTCTTTATTCGAACAGTTAGCTTCTGCTTTTCAAGAGCTGGAGTCGACTAATGAACCTTCATCGTTAAAAGATATACGGCAAGAGGCCTTTGCTCAATTTGAGCAACAGGGTTTTCCTACGGTGAAGAATGAGGATTGGAAATATACAAATATCCATAGTCTGGTCAATAAGCCTTATTTGTTGAATGAAGACATGGATGTTTCAAATCTGGATTTGAGTCAGGCTGATATTCCTGGTTTGGATGCCCATCGTATTGTGTTGATTAATGGACAGTATGTGTTGGCCTTTTCTTCTTTAGAAGATGAAATTGGTCTGACTGTCAAGCCAATCGAGGAAGCTTCAGCGGAGGCTAATTTTCAGAAACACTTTGCACAGCATGCTGATAAAACGGGAAGTGCTGTAGTGGCTTTGAATACGGCTTTGCATACTTCTGGACTTTATTTGTCTGTAGGGAAGAGCAAAATTGTTTCTAAGCCTATTCAGATTGTCCATGTGGCAACGGGAAGCAGCGATTTTTTTGCACAGACTAGAAACTTGTACGTAGTAGAGGCTAATGCAGAGGTTGAAATTATTGAATCTTTCATTACTTTGGATGGTTCTGCAAAAAACTTGCAGAATAAAGTGACAGAGATTGTATTGGACGAAAATGCAAAGGTGCAACATTATTATTTACAACTAGCATCTGCTGCTGGGGCATATATAAACCACACGGAGGTTTATCAGTCCAAGTATAGTCTTTATAATAATTATAATTGTAATTTCCCCGGAGCTTCTTTTGTGCGTAACGATATTAACGTTCGTTTGGATGCGGAGAATGTAGAATCGCACCTTTACGGGATTAATTTGTTGGCAGACAAGCAACTCGTGGATAACCATACTGTGGTAGATCATATGAAACCACATTGTGAATCTTACGAGTGGTACAAAAACATCCCTCAGGATGAATCTACTGCTGTCTTTAATGGGAAAATTTTTGTTCGTGAAGATGCTCAGAAAACAAACGCATTCCAGCAAAATAACAACATGTTGATTGGCGATAAGTCTACAGTTAACACGAAACCACAATTAGAGATTTTTGCAGATGATGTAAAATGTTCGCACGGTTGTACGATGGGGCAATTTGATGATGAAGCTCTTTTCTATTTGAGAGCTAGAGGTATTGGCGAGGAGTCAGCGCGAACATTATTGGTTCATGCATTTGCGTTTGATGTGACTTCAAGATTCTCTAATGATATAGTCCGTAGCTATGTGGAGGATTTGGTCGCAAAAGGTCTAGATAAAAAATAATTAATAGTAGTGTAGTTTAATATTTAAAGCGTTCTTCGACTTAGTTGAAGGACGCTTTTTTTGTCATGTAGTAAAAATTGGTGTTGATATCAATATTCGTACAATAGAAAGAGTTAAATAGGCCTCATAACAGAAAAGCTCTGATATATATATATCAGAGCTTTTTCTGTTATGAGCGAAAGACGAGATTCGAACTCGCGACCCCAACCT
>JBEBQJ010000219.1:0-7235 GCA_040395455.1 Sphingobacterium yanglingense
CTCAGTTTGATGATGCCTGACATCCATATCTTACGGGTAAGTCGTTACCACTTGGCTGATTTTCCATCCATCGTCAGATTGTACCATGGTAATGTAATCTACACGGGTGAAGGTTTCAAATTTTATAGATACCTTAGCTACGGATGTTTTGCCTGCTTGGTCTAATATTTCGTAGTCGGTCGAGCAGTTATATTTGACGCCTTTATTTGCTTTTAAGAAACCTAAATAGGCTGCTCTATCGGATACTTCGTTGCTTGCCGAATTGAGGTATTGAAAATCTGCAGTGAACAGGTGTTTGTTGAAGTCGGTATTGCCAGATGTGATAGCCTCTGCGTAGGTGAGGGTGATTTTGTTTGCGTTTACATCTTTCAACGGATTGACTGTTTCTCGGGCCGAGGCGTTAAATCCAGAAGCGAATGCAAATAAGCTGGCGGTGATGATGGCGATAAGTTTGTACATGGCTGTTGTTTTTTTGTTTATGTCGTTTGTTTGTTAATCTGTTTTCTTTGTTGGTAAGACGCCCGTTGTTTCTAAATGGTTGCGTCTGTTATCATTTTTATTTCTTATTTGTTGATTCAAAAGTAGGGGAGAATGGTGAGGTAGGAAATGGACTTTCGACCAAAGGATTTTATTTTTCGGTGAAAAGCGGAAAAAGTCAGGTGAAAATTCAGGAGGGCGACAGTGAAAATAGTAAAGGAGCCTTTATGGGGCTCCTTCGCATTGATATGTTCTCTATTTAGGTAGTTATTGTAATAACGATAGTAGTTCTTCTTTTAATTTGGGATCGGAAGGACGGTTTGCATTCGGTGATACGACATTTCCCTCAGGATCTAAGAGAATAAATCTTGGAATGGCATTGATGTTATAGAGTTGTACAAAGTCCGTGTCAAAAGCTTTGTCGGATATGACCTGTACGCCGCCTAGCTGTTTTTCTGCTACGTAGTCTTTCCATTTTTGTTTGTCTTTTTGATCGTCAAGGGATAAGCTGACAAAGGTGATATTCTTGCCATGTAGCTCTTTTTCTAACTTGATGAGGTGTGGGATCTCCATTTTGCATGGACCGCACCAGGTCGCCCATACATCGATATAGACATACTTGCCACGTAGGTCGCTCAGTTTGCTTTGTCCACCGTCAATATTTTCGAAACTGAAGTCGGGCGATGGTTTGCCTTTGCGTACCGCCATCCGCTTGTCGTATATGGCTTTCATTTTTGGCTGGTAGGCCGCATTGGTAGGGTCGCTCATAAAACTCTGGTATAGCTTATCGGCCTCAGCATCTTCCTTGATCAGTTTGAGGTAGGCGCTGGAAAACTGATACCGGTAGTGTCCACCGATGGTAGGGTCGTTGAGTTGGGTGTTGGCGATATGGATCTGTGCTAGCTGCATATTTTCAAAACCTTTGCTGCCCAAGAGGCCGCTTTTGTATACACGGTCCGATATCCAGCTGTCTAAGAGATTGCGGTATGCTGAAGATTGATTAAATGACTGTACATCATCCAGTCGTAGCATCTCGTAGTTTAATGAATCGACGAGTTTCCGTTCGTCTGTTGTAAAGCTTCTGGTATGAGCTGCTTTGTAAGCGGAGTCTATTCGTGCTGTGGCATTGGGCGCCGTGCGGTCTGAACTATGCATGAAGCGGTAGAAGTTGGCCAGTTTGACGGAATCGGCTCCGTAGTAGATCCGATAGCTGCGCAGGGCTAGACCTGTTGCAAAGGCCGCCTCGTTGTTGAGTGTAGAAGCAAAGAAATCATCGCGGCTGCCAGCGGCTTGCTTTGCGACAAATGTACGGTATTTGTCAAGCTGGGAAATGAACACGGGAATATCCATGGCATAGGCCTTGAATAGCGGGCCATCGGGCGAGCTTGGGATAAACCGGGATAGGGACTGGCGGCTGTTGTATAGTTTTTTGTTTTCGGCGGCGCCTTTTCCTTTAAAGGTGTTTTTCCCATTTTTATTAACCGTAACCTGTAGCTGGTAGTCAGGAGCAAGATAGAGTTCTCCAACTTTTTCGAGACGGTACAGTCCGGGTTGAAGGGTAGGGAATGTTGCTTTGAAAGTGCCGTCTTCGGCTAATTCGACAGTAGCTTTATAACCATTGACCTGTGATAGGGTGAGCGTCTGCTGTTGTGATTCGGGATTGGGGATACGCCCCTGTAGGCTGACCTGCTGTGCATAGGCTACAGCGCTGACCGTGGATAGGCCTAGTGTGGTAAATAGTAGCTTTATCTTTTTATTCATCGTAATGTATCTTGAGTTTGTCCCTGCCCATGAGCAGGGACAATGGTTCTTTAATTATTCTTCGTTAAGGATTATTCCTCTATTAAACTGTTGGACACGTGCAGGAATCTGGAAGGTGTACTGCTTGCTTCCTGGTGCTAACGTCGCCATAACCTTGCCGTTGCTCGGGTCGATGCGCTGTACAGCTGGCATTCGGTTCTCGCGATCTAGGCGTTTCATATCCATCCATCTCGGTCCTTTGAAGGCCAGCTCCCGTCTCCGTTCGGCAAGCACTATCTTTAAAGCTTCTTCTTTGTTGCCTGCTGATAAGTTTGTGTAGGCTGCTTTTAAAATACGTTTTTTGCGAAGGCTGTTGACAATTTCCAGTGCCTCGGATACTTTGCCTGCACGGGCTAGGACCTCGGCTTTACTAAGGTATATTTCGGGGTAAGTAATACCTAAATTGGAACGTATCGCTGATGATACGTATTGGGTACCACCGTTGTTATTTGTCTCCGAAAAGAGAAGATACCGCAGGTCATCACTGTTATAATAACTCTTAAGATCTTCGGAGTAAAGCATAAATAAGGGTACGGAGTAGTCGCTAGAGCCTTGCATCCATACGCATTCGGGACCGACTTCTTCTTCGGGAAGTTCATAGACATTTTCGTAATCGTTGTAGTCCATAAGACTATGAGGAGTGGCTAAGGTGCGCTCCGCAAAAAACAACGATTTTTCATAGTTGCCCAAGTATAGGTGTACACGTGTCAATAGGCCAAATGCCGCTTTTTGTGTAACACGATACCCATTTTTGTTCACCTTTGGAAGGTGTTCTACGGCCGATTCGGTATCATTAAGGATCAAATCCACGACTTCCTGTAGTGTGGCGCGTTGTGGAATCGCATCGGTCACATTGGTGCTGCTTACCAAAGGTACACCCGGTAGGGAGGCTGCAGTCTGCGGATCGTAAGCCTTAGCGAAAGCTGTAAGCAAGTGGAAATAAGCAGATGCTCTATTCACTTTAGCCTCTGCAATAAGCTGCTGCTTTTGGCTGTCTGAGCCGTTGCTGGTACCGGACACCTGATTGATAATCACATTACAATGGTAAATTAGTGTGTAATAGGGACCCCAGATGACAGGAGGTGTGAGCTCGTTGGGATCTAATGCGGGACGCCAGTAGTAGGAATTGGCTTGCGTCGAACGATTGTGTTCGTCGTAGAGGTCAAAAAAATCGTCTGTCGTGTAGAGAAGCTCCGGCGGAAAGGCCAGTGTCATCTGCTGGGAGAATAACATGGCTTCGTAGTCTTCTATCTTATCAGGTATGATAATGCCTTTGGGCTTGACTTCAAGAAAGTTGTTGCAGCTGCTAAGGAATCCAATTAAGATCCCGATAGAGACTAAAAACAAATTGGTTTTGATCGTTTTCATGGGATTAAAATTTGGCAAATAATGAAATACTGTACATCGGAGGCTGACTCAGTAACCTGCGTTGCCCATTTTGTTTGTCGATGGCCTCCGGATCAATGCTATTGTCGCTAAAAGTGTAGCGCCAAGGATTCTGCGCCTGAAGACGAATCTGCGTCTGGCTTAGGCCCATCTTGCTGAGGAATGCTCCACGGGCATTGTAGGTCACGACTACGTCGCGTAGACGGATGTAGTCTGCACGCTTGACATATTCAGAAGCGTACTGATAGCCGTATAGAGCGTTTGGACCGAAGAATAGCGGGTTTGAAGCATTGCCACGTGCGAACCCAGGGATGCGGGTGCGGTTCTCGTCGCCGGGCTCGATCCAGAAATCGGTACTTCCGGCAAGTAGATTGTTGGGAGCGAGGTTGCCCAGGTTATTCGGATTGGGCTGTTCGACCCGCATCACATGGCCGCCATAGTACATCAAGAGTGCACTGAGTTCCCAGTCACCAACGCGTACACGGTTATTAAGGCCTAGTACGCGTTTTGGCGTAGTAGTTCCATTATATACTAAGTCGTCGAATAATACATCTACTGCGTTGTTGCCATAGAAATTGAGCACACGGGGGATATTCTCCTTGTTATAGACGAAGGGTTGACCGCGTTCGTTAAGACCTCCATAATTGTAGCTGAACACGGCATCCATCGGGTAGTCTTTGCGGTTGACACCTTTGCTGACGATAAGCTGACTGTTGCTGTATTCTGTCGTCTTGACGGCAGTCACATTATTGTGGTTGAATGATGCGGTGAGGTCCGTATGCCATTCAAACTTGGGCTTACGGATGTTGGCCGAACTGATAATAAACTCTAGTCCACGGTTCTGTATCGACGCGGTATTGGCATTGTATTGATTAAAGCCACTCGTTGGATCGGCATCGTACAGGCCAAAAAGATCAAATGAATTTTTGATATAGCCGTCTACCGAACCTGTGATTCTATTGTTCCATAATCCGAAGTCTATACCCGCATTATAATTCCGCGTTGTCTCCCAGCGTATAGACTGGTTTTCGGGAGTGAGGATATTGTTGGCGATGACAGGCTCGTAAGGAACCATATTCAAACGGGACTGCAAGATGAGGAATGGCCCACTGTCACTGGCAGGTACATTACCATTGAATCCCATGGAAGTTCTTACTTTTAACTCGCTGAGCCATTCTTTGTCTGCTAGGAAGCTTTCTTTATGTGCCAGCCAGCTTAAGCCCGCAGACCATAAAGGTTTGTTTTTGTACTTCTTGTCGACCCCAAATAAGTTGGACTGGTCTAGGCGTAGGCTACCTGTAGCGATGTATTTGCCACTATAGATATAAGTGCCACTCATGTAATAGGACATAAAACGGGTATCGTGATGTGTCTCACCGATGTAATCGTCCATACTGAAGGGGAACAGCATTTTGCCCACTTCGGTAAAGGCCGGGAAAGAAAGGCCGCCCAGCGCCTGGTAATTTACAGGCTTGGATACCAGTACTTGTCCGTCGTATCCAAAGAAGGAGTTCTTCGATCCTGTACGCAGTATTCTCCGCTGTTCAATACCGGCGATTCCGCTTAGTTCATGCTGATCAGCTCCGAATCTATGGCTGAAGTTGAACTGTCCGCGGAGGGTGTATGAGTTTTCTTTTAAGTGATTGCGGGTCAGTTGGTCGCCACGTGGGATGTCAAGGAACTCCGGCGCACCCGTCAGCTTGTTTTTGCGTGCACGGCTGTTGATCATTGCACGTAGCTGGTAGGCGTCTTCGGTGGTGAGCTGGTCATTGACACCGCTATTGCTTTCGAATACACCACCTATCTCGGCCGAGAGCCAGTCGTTGATTTTGCCATTGAGGCGTCCCTGTAGCCGGGCAATGGAACTGTTGCCTTTTTGTGTATTGGCATAGGTCTCGGCGTAAGGATAATAGTATTGATCATACAAGCCTAGGGCCAATAGTTTTTCATTACGCTCTGGTGTAACTGCGTATAGGGAATTATCACGTTTAGGGCCTAGTTTGACAGGTAGGGCATTGCCCTGCTCATCTACCAGACGCTCGTAGGCGTAAAAGTTGTGGTAGTCTACACGGCCACCTCTTTCATTAATTTTGTAGGTATATACAGCACGTAGATCGGCTGTAAGACGTGAAGAAAGATTGTACGTGTTGGCAAGGTTTACATTGACCTGCTTGTTCTTGTCGCCTACGTTATTGAGACGCTCGCCAACGTAGTTGACTCCAGCCAGATAGGTGCTCTTGGCACTGCCTCCGCTGACGTCGAGATTGAGGTTGCTGGTATGCTGTTGCTGGTAGAATAGCCTCTGGTAGTCTTTTGCATTATCGTAGGAAGCGAGCTGAGACAGCTTGCTATTGGCATCCTGTTCGCTAATACGGCCTGCAGCTTTATCAAACATAATCTCATATACCGGATTCTTGACATAGCCTAGTAATTCGTAGGTTGTTTCAGAAGGTTTTAACAGTTCAAATTGTTTGCGCTGTACGTCCACAACCTCAGATGCTGGTGCAAAATTAAGATAGGAGAAATCTGGGCGGGAACGGAATCCGTAGGTCGCACGTACATTGACACGTGTCTTGGCATCCTGTTGGCCACGACGTGTCTCTACGACAATGACCCCATTGGATGCCCGTACACCATAGATGGAGGCTGCAGCAGCATCGCGCAGTACGCTTATGGATACGATATCATTGGGATTGATCGTGAATAAATCCATCTCCATCGGGAATCCGTCTACGACGATTAGGGGTTGCTTGACCGCGTCGAATGTGGATACACCGCGAATGGAAAGCTCTCCTGACTGGCTGTTGTAGACGAGCCCTGGAATCTTCCCTTCTAGGTTCTCGAGAAAATTTCCGGATACGGAAACACGCTGGTCGTAGGTGGCCTGGTTCATAACGGTCGCAGCTCCGGTAAGCCTGGTTTTGTCTATTTTCTGATAACCGGTATTGACCAAAACTTCTTGTATGGCAGAGGAAACACCACGCAATTGGATATCCCCTAGATTGGGTCTGACGCGTAATTGTGTAGGTTCATAGCCAAGGTAAGAGATGGACAAAGTAGCATTTTCAGGAACCTGATGGATTTCGAAATGGCCTAAACTATTGGTTAGACCGGCGATATCGCGACCGAGGACGCGTACCGAGGCTCCGGGGATAGGACGCTGTAAGGAGTCGATCACGCGGCCTTGTACCCGAATGGTGCCTTGTTGGTTTTCGTTGGGACTGTTGGTACTAGTCCTTTGGGAAGGGGTAGCTATGCGTGTGAGGACTACAGTCTTGTCTTCAATTTTAGCGTGTAGTGGCTGGCCCTTTAAAACTAGATTTAGAAAGTCGGGTAGGGGCATGTTCTTGACATCTATGGAGACGGGTTTGGCTCCAGCCAGGTGATCAAGGTCTACATAGATGGCGTAGCCGGTCTGCTGTCGGATGGAGCGGATCACATCCTCCAGTTTTGCTTGCTTAACGCGAAGCGTAACAGACTGTGAAAAGGTGGAGGCACTGACGTGTAATAGGCCCACCGATAGAAAGAGCATTAATAGCTTCATGACCCTAGTTAAGTAACGTATATTCATT
>JBEBQJ010000220.1:0-7227 GCA_040395455.1 Sphingobacterium yanglingense
TTACTTTAAACGAAACAAAATTATGAATTTTTTATTAATAACGATTTTATAAATATGTTCGCTACAGAGCTCCTGATTAAGAGGGCTATATCGTATTGTGTTGTTATTATTTTAAATGAAGGTTTTTATGCGCCTCTATGCCGGCGCAGGGCAACAAACTTTTGCTTGATCAAAAGTTTAGCAAAAATCAAGGCTATATCTTATTTCTTGTTCCAGTAGCGCCATGGTGTAAGCGCAGTTCCTAGGTCTCCTAATCTAAAGGCCCGACCCAAGGACTGGAATCTGCTGGAGATAATGCAACATGTAAGGGTTGTCATACACCATGCCTACTTTCACGGCCAAATAAGCTAAGGCCGCTTTGAAGCCTGTCGATGGAATAGAGGACACAGTAATCAATAAGCAACACTTAAAAAACGACCTTGTAGCATATGAAATCTAAGGCCGTAAAGCTATCACACAGATTGTCGTACATATTGCTGTAACTAAGGATTTCCAGTCTATGGGTGGGGCGAGCGTTGTGGCGACCTTGGAAACCGCCTTGATAGCTTTACGTGCTGTGATGAACATAGGCTATACAGTCTTGACTTTTTTTGCTTCGTTTTTTTTGTCAAGAAAAAAAATGAAGGCCCTGTCCTGGCAAGGACAAATAGAATAATTTAAACCTTCTCTAAACGTTGACCTTATCAATTTACAGTCCGTATTTAAAAGTAACAAACAAATATTCGTAACTTCGTGTCACACGAAACCTCAGACTATGGGAAAAGCCAAACAAAGCACAAACGGTAGTATAAAAGCAATGCGCATCATAAATATCATTGCGATTACGGTCTTTGTCTTAGGAATCCTTTATAAAATATTTATAGCTAAATAATAATGTCACAGAAAGAAATCTTCAACACAGATAAGGCGCCAGCTGCGATAGGCCCTTACAACCAAGCTATCAAAGCAGACAAAACATTATACGTATCTGGTCAGGTACCCTTCAACCCAGAGACCATGGAATTGGTCACCACTGGTGTAGCAGATGAAGCGCATCAGGTATTAAAAAATGTTGGTGCCATCTTAAATCACGCTGGTTATGACTTCAAAGATGTATGCAAAGCTACTATCTTCTTATCCAGCATGGATGATTTTGCAACAGTAAATGAAGTGTATGCACAATATTTTAATGAAAACCAACCTGCACGCGAGTGTGTCGCGGTAAAAACATTACCACGCAACGTAAACGTAGAAATATCGGTAATTGCCTGGAAAGCATAACTCCAATAATACAATCTTTACAAACACATTTCAGCCCTGATCACACAGGGCTTTTTTTTAACAAAAACTTTAGACCTTGTAGCGATTTATTCCTGCTACCCGTATTAAGTAAATTATAAACATTAATTCAAAAAAAATGGTAAAAACTAACCTCTTATTATGCTGCTTATTGGGTCTAATTACTTTATTTTCTGCTTGCAACAAAGACGACAACAACGACAAGTATCATGAACTCACTCGTCTTGCCGACATAAAACTACAGGAAGCTATCAAATTGGCCGAAAACCAGCCCTGCAAACCCATAGAAGAATGGCACATCGACACACTATCTTACAGATATGTCCCTGTGCACCCCAGTTTTGAAAAGGAATACAATGCTCTGATAAAAGAATACCGAAATCTTACCGAACAGGCTAGCAAAGCGTACAAGCCTGGTAAAAATGACCCACTAGCATACAACACTACACCTGTAGTGCTACCTCCCAATTTTGGGTTACGCTGCAAAGAAGGCAAGATGATCGTCGCGTCAGCATTCGACCTTGAACTTACAGAAATAGACCAAAAGATAGAAAATCTATTGCCTCAGATCCGAGACTTCTTCAAAGACGTACCCTGCACCGATGCGAGTAAATGGAAAATATTCACGATAAGAAAAGATTGTGAGCTCATATCTATCGCCTATACAGAGACCCGTGAACTAGGACTGTTTTTCCAAAAAACAGAACAGTTAAATCACTTAAACTACGCTAAACTTCACAAAACAGAAAAGGAATGTCCTACCACCAATGACAATACTCCAAAGGTAGTGGCCTGTAAAGACGGGCATCCCACTATACAATAGATATTTACGAGATTTTATCCCAGGATATCCCTGGTGCTCGTTGATTGAGGTAGATCGACAGTTTCTGGTGCTTAGGTGCCAGCAATTGTGGATCTTCCTTAAAGATTTCAATTACCCGATTACGAGCTTCGCTCAGTATAGCCTGATCCTTGGCCAGATCTGCTATCTTCATTTCCAGCACACCAGACTGCTGGGTACCTGACAGGTCACCTGGTCCACGCAGTTCCAAATCCACTTCTGCGATTTCAAAACCATCATTGGTACGCACCATCGTCTCCAAACGCTTACGCCCCTCTTTGCTCAGTTTATCCCCCGACATCAAGATACAGAAAGACTGTTCAGCCCCCCGCCCTACTCGCCCACGCAGCTGGTGAAGCTGCGAAAGACCAAAACGCTCAGAGTTCTCAATAATCATGACCGATGCATTAGGCACATTGACCCCAACCTCGATCACTGTTGTGGCCACCATAATCTGGGTTTCGCCTTTTACAAAGCGCTGCATCTCAAAATCCTTATCCTTGACTGGCATCTTTCCATGCACAATACTGATATGATACTGCGGCAATGGAAACTCGCGCATCAGTCCTTCCAGACCAGCTTCGAGATACAGCAAGTCCACCTTTTCACTCTCTTTGATCAACGGGTACACGATATATACCTGTCTACCTTTCGCTACCTCTTCTCGTATGAAGCCAAACACACGCAGGCGCTGGTTCTCAAAAAAATGAACCGTTTTTATCGGCTTACGTCCCGCGGGCAATTCGTCGATGATAGAAATATCCAAGTCACCATATAACGTCATTGCGAGCGTACGGGGTATAGGTGTCGCCGTCATGACCAACATATGCGGAGGAATAGTATTCTTTCGCCATAGTTTAGCCCTTTGCTCCACCCCAAATCGGTGCTGTTCATCAATCACAACAAATCCGATATTCTTAAACTTCACCTTATCCTCTATCAATGCATGGGTACCTATCAGGATATCCAATGTGCCGTCTTCAAGGCCTTGATGTATCAAGCGTCGCTCCTTGGTCGGTGTAGACCCTGTAAGTAATTTAATCGAACAGATATCATCCCCGATTAGTTCCTTCAGTCCATTGTAATGTTGGGTCGCCAATATCTCCGTTGGCGCCATCATACAGGCCTGACATCCATTATCCAGGGCAATCAACATACTCATCAGCGCGACAACCGTCTTCCCCGACCCCACATCTCCCTGCACCAATCGGTTCATCTGCGCCCCTGTATTTGTATCCTGTCTTATTTCTTTAATAACCCGTTTTTGGGCATTGGTCAAAGGAAAAGGTAATCGCTCGTTGAAAAAAGTATTAAAGCGATGCCCCACCTTATCAAATCGATGACCTTTAAATTTTTGGGTATTCAGCTGCTTATTACGCAAAAGCCGTAACTGTATAAAGAATAGTTCTTCAAACTTCAGCCTTCTAGTAGCAGCATTCAGCTCATTAACCTGTTGTGGAAAATGTATAGCCAGCAACGCCTCCTTATGCCCCATAAGGCTGTGCTGTTGTAGAATATCAACGGGCAGGGTTTCTTCAATACCAGCGTATACAGACTCGAGAGCCGTTTGCTGCAACTTTTGGAGCCCCTTAGTATCTAGATTGAACTTCTTTAACTTCTCCGTCGACGAATACACGGGCTGCATGGTCATGTTTCCCACCTTTTTCTCGGACGAGCTATACAATTCCATCTCCGGATGTGTCATTGAAATGGCCCCGTTGAACTCAGCCGGCTTGCCATAGATAATATAGGGACTCCCTATCTGCAGGCTTTTTTTAAGCCAAGGGATACTTTGGAACCAGACCAACTCCATCGAGCCTGTCTCATCACGAAATTGTGCTACTAGACGTTTGCCACGTCGTTCCCCCACTTCTTTTAATGAAACCAAACGCCCCAATATCTGTGCACCGATCAAATCGGCATGCACTTGCCGTATTTTGTGGAATTTGGTACGGTCTATATAACGGAATGGATAATAGTGCAACAAATCCCCAATAGTAAATATCAGCAGCTCCTTTTTTATTATATCAGCTTTCTGCGGACCTACACCTTTGAGGTATTCTATCGGGGTTATTAAAGATAAATTAGCCATTCCTAAGAACGGCTAATTTACAAAAACTAAATTTAAAACGCCTCTGTATTTCGGTACACCATGAAAACCGCCACACAAACGTCTACTGATATATAGGGAATTGGTATGTTTAGTTTAGTTTATTAATTTTATCCTGCAACTGTGCCATTGTTCCTGTTGACAGCTCCTGATTAGCAATCGTGATTGTTGAGTTGGCCGCTATCGTTACCTGTTTAATGCTATAAACAAATGATCCGTTGCTCTCAGACACAAAAATCACATGCAGCTTCATCCCTACTGGAACAAACCCATAGTGCTCCGAAAAATAATGATCGACAGTTTCCCAGGTATCAAGTTGCGCTAATAGATTTGGCTGATCTTCGTATGCAAGGTAAACAGCAGCATTGTCTTTGTTGTATCCTGTCGGCACCTTGACTTTAATTTTCGTTTTTTCACCCTGATACGAGTAGAAACGATCCACATTAGTCCAGCCAAACTGATTATGCCATATTTTGTACGTCGCATACTCTGTTGCAGCTGTCATACCTGCTCCTTTACCGTTGTCAGGCACTTCTTTCCACTCCAAATTTCCATCATCATCTATAAAGCCGTCCCAAAGCAACATTTGTTGATCCATACCTCCTGTATTGCTTGCTGGGATAGTTACTTCAAACGTACATCCTGAACGCAATTCTTTGTCTCCTTGCATAACCTTAATATTGTACTGCCCCCCAGTCACAAGAGGTTCTTTTTCGCCTGCAGCATTCACTCCCATCACGGGCTTATTGGCTAATACCATATTACCCCGATCATATATATCTAAAAAAGCTAGCGTTGCATCTCCAGTTGCAGCATTGCCATCTTTATCCAGCAAACAATTAGGCTGAATAACCACCTTAGCACCTTTGGCCGAAGTAAATGTAAGTCCATCAGCGATTTTGAAGTCCTTCTTTTGGGTTAAGGCAGCTAGCACCTTGGCTCTCATTTCCTGAAAACCTGCGGCAGAAGGTTTTCCGATAATCGGTGCCGGTTCAGCACCATCATTCTTACACGAAGTAGCGATAAAAGATACTGAAAGTAACACCGCTAATAGTTTGGAAGTAAAATTTGTTTTCATATCATGATAAGTTTTAAATGTTCCTATTTCAACCTGTTTACATAATGATATCAATGCAACTCTCGAAATGTTACCCTCTAAAAACATTTATTTACAAAAAATAATCCGCTCACTATATTATTGGATTGCTCCGCGAAAAAACCATTATCTTTGTTTCCTTGTTCTTCATATACAAAAAGGACAGGAGATAAAAGATATATATGGGAAAAACTAAGATATACGACACCGCAGTAAAACAAGAAACCGCTATTTTGGTATCGGTTATCACACCTGATATTTCGGACGCCATAGCGCAGGAGTACTTAGAAGAGTTACGTTTTCTCGTAGAGACCGCAGGTGGCGATACCAAAGGTGTATTTACACAGAAGATGGCCAAACCTGAGCATGCTACTTTTGTCGGCACCGGTAAATTGCAAGAGATCAAGGAATATGTAGAAGCGGAGGATATCGATATGATTGTTTTTGATGACGAGCTTTCCCCTTCCCAACTTCGTAACATCGAGAAAGAATTGCAACGCAAAGTTCTAGATCGTTCTAGTTTGATTCTGGACATATTTGCCAAGCATGCGCAAACGGCCCAAGCCAAGACGCAGGTAGAGCTAGCACAATTACAGTACCTATTGCCACGTCTTACACGCTTATGGACCCACTTGGAGCGTCAGCGTGGTGGTATCGGGATGCGTGGACCTGGAGAATCACAGATCGAAACCGATAGACGGATCATCCTTAACAAGATTTCTTTGTTAAAAGAACGCTTGAAAATAATCGATAAGCAAAACGAAACACAACGCAAAAACCGCGGAGAGATGATTCGTGTTGCTTTGGTCGGATATACCAACGTCGGCAAATCGACTATCCTCAACATGATATCAAAGGCCGATGTACTTATCGAAAACAAGCTATTTGCTACACTAGATACCACTGTTCGTAAAGTCGTGATCGACAACCTACCTTTTTTAATGTCCGATACCGTAGGTTTCATACGTAAGCTACCACATCACTTGGTAGAGTCTTTCAAGTCCACATTGGACGAAGTTCGTGAAGCTGACGTGTTGATCCATGTGGTAGACATCTCACATCCAGATTTTGAACACCACATTATAGCCGTCAATGAAACACTGAAGGATATCAATGCATTGGACAAACCGACCATTACCGTATTCAACAAAATAGATGCCTACAAAGCGCCTGTTGAAGTCGATGAGGACGGTGAAGAAATAAAGGTAACACTAGATGACTTTAAGAATTCTTGGATGGCCAAAAACTCCGATCCAGCAATCTTCCTGTCCGCAACCAACAAAACAAACATAGAAGAATTTAAAGAGAAGCTGTACGAAGTAATCGCAGACCTACATAACAAACGGTATCCGTATAATAATTTGCTTTATTAGGATTAGTGAACTTGTTATCGAGTTATCTCGTTAACAAGTACCGAATATAATTCAAATATAATTAGTTAGTTTAGTAGGATAGACTAACTAATTATATTCGTCGTGATCAAATCCCACAAAGATCTAAAAATATGGCAAAACAGTATTCTGTTCGTCAAGGATATCTACTCCATTACATCAAGTTTTCCTGCTGAAGAGCGGTTTGGGCTAACAAACCAAATGCGTCGCGCAGCAGTATCAATCCCTTCTAACATCGCAGAAGGAGCTGGCAGAAACGGAAAGAAAGAATGGGTCAGATTTTTACATATTGCCTTAGGTTCTATATCAGAATTAGAGACTCAACTAGAAATAGCTAAGGTCTTAGGGTTTATACATGATTCTACCAAAGAAATAGAACAACTTATTTATTTTAGACGAATGATTCTTAAACTAATCTCAAGCTTAAATGCTTAACTTTGTAAGCAAAAATTTATTTCGATAACTCGATAACTCGATAACTCGATAACTCGATAACTCGATAACTCGATAA
>JBEBQJ010000221.1:0-7226 GCA_040395455.1 Sphingobacterium yanglingense
TTCTTAACGGCAAAGTGCTTCACAGGCGACATTAAATTAGTTTGTAAGGAACTACGAGCATTATCCCAATAAAACGGCCTAGGTTGCGCAAGGCGTAAAGAATTGTGGATTGTAGCTTTACGGCCTTTCATTCCATATGCTAAAAGGTCACCGTTGATGAAGGTGGAGCTGTGTCACTTTGTAACCTTATAACCTTATCACTTTCTAACCTTCTAACCTTATCTTCTGACTTGTTAACTCGACAACACGCGTAGTGAAACGGAGTTCCGATATAGTCGGGGTTAATTCGCCGAGTGAAACGAAGTCCCGATTTTTCATCGGGAATAACTTTCCTACTACCTCGCAGTGACACTCAAGCTCTTCACCATCTCAACAGGCGCCTCTCCTCTCACAGTGACGAACAGGGGCTTTTCAGATAATCTAGGCGGGACTTGTTGAGTTTTCAGGAAGAAAACTTTCTTTAAGATAGAACACGGTATCAATAAAATACAGAAGTCCATCGAAAGTTAGGACATTTTCATCGTGCAGATCTTCAAATATTATCCCCAGTTCCTTACTTTCATAATCATTATTGCGGATATTTCTAAAACCATTGTAGTTTAAAAAAGACTTCACAGCTTCTAAATCCGTAACTTCATTTGCTAAAATAAATCGTTGCTTGACGACCGCATAAAGCTCTTGTCCTATAAGTTTAAAACCCAAAAAATCATAGCAGGTAGACTTAAAGAAAAAATTATGAATCAATAAACTGTTGAAGTAATCGAGCCAATACTCGTAAAAAACAGCTCCGTTCAATTTGACAACATGAAAGTCATCATATTTGAACACTCTTTGCTCTGCACCTTCACTGATAAAAAGAGCTTCGCTAATTTCAGGGGTATAAAAAAGCGACTCCGCAGTAGCAAAACTGATTAAGCAGTTTTCTTCTTCACTTTTGAGATGCTTTTGTTTTTTAAATCCTTGGCCTGAGCGCGCATTTCTTCTAAGGAAATTTTGGACTTGTTTAAGTTTGCTTGAACTGCCAACTTGTCCATCTCCGATAATGATATTTTGTAGTTCATCTTTAACACTTTCCATTAACTATTTGATTTCAAAGTTACTCATTTCTTTTGACACAAAAAAAACACCTCCTTACTCCTTCACCATCTCAACAGACTGCTTCGTTCCTCTCGCAGTGACGTGCAGGTGGTTCACTTGATAACTTTCCTACTACCTCGCAGTGACGCCCAGACTCCTTACTCCTTACTCCTTACTCCTTACTCCTTACTCCTCACTCCTTCCTCACCTCACCTCCACACTCCACTCTTCCCATCCCTGATCTCTTACCGTAGGGATACTATTCAAAAAGCCTTTGATATGCTCTGCGCCACTGCGCCCTACTTTGAGCAGCTCTCTGTTGTACTGCCCTTTGGGACCAAATAGGATACCCTCGACGGTCTCATCGAGCATTAGGGTCTTTCGGTCTTCGAGCGGAAGCTGCAGGTACAGCATATTGACGCGTACGGCGTTATTGATCTGTATGAACCAGCATCCGAGCAGCCATGTCGCTAGCATCTTGGGCTGGAACCGTGGCAGGAGATACTTCTCGCCATTCGAGAGTATGGCGAAGTAGCTCTGGTTTTCGTATAGGATGAACACGATATCAAAGACGCGTATTCTGCCATCTACTACCGATACCGTAGGATCCAACACCTTGCGGAGCTGCTCGAGCAACATATTTGGTAAGGGGTACTCGCGCCAATCGAAGCCAGATACTTCATCCTGTCTAGGTACAACATCCACTTTATCGCCTTTAAAAAGACGGTACTCCGGCCAATAGTAGAAAAAAAGCGCTGTGAACAATAGCGGTAACAGCAAAAATGGAAAATCTTCCTTCCAGTAACTCGTGTTAAAGAGTATATCGCCAAGCCCCACTGTCCCATTGGTTGCGATCACTACTCCGACATGCAGCAGCATACGGTGGATCAAGACTGGCACTGCGATTGCAAACAGCAGGTAATTGCCCAATACAATAATTTCCGACTCCCTATCCTCGGGAGTTTTAACGGCAACGATCCCATTGTAAAGTTTATTGATCAGGCCTACATAAACCATCATCATGACCACTGTACCCGCATATACGCTCCAAAACGTAGGACTTCCGGTGCGCTGTGCGGGGACAAACAATTTGACCGATACATTGATCAGGTATGCAGATAGCATACACCACAACAAAAGCAACAGTATTTTTAGGACAAGTCTTATCATATCCAGCAATATTGGTTATTACTTCGCCGAGGGTCTATCCGCACAGAACAGACTGGACACTAGTAAAATAACAAGTTAACAATTTACCCCCAGATATCCTAAAAATGCCATACAATATCCGACAATTCTTGTACAATATTGAAAAACGCCCCACAGAGGCTACCGATATCCGACAAATATTGCATGATATTATTTTTTACTACCCAAATAATTGTTTTCTAACATTATACTTATTTACTTACTGTCTTACCAAAACACAAACAATTATGAAACAGAACTTTGACAGCGTAGGCGTATCCCACATCGAGTCCCTGATCCTGAGCCTATCCTCGAGCAGCCGTCGGCTCGAGACCGACTATCTACGTGCCCAGCCTGTAGAGTGGATCAACGAGCATTTTGACCTGACGGACAGGCAGTACGAACAGCTCCAATCCCTAGACAGCCTCTACCTGCAGCGTATCGCTACCGGCGTAGCCGATAGCTGGGACCAAGGGCGGCTCATCACCTTCTACAAAGAAGAGCCCACCGTACGGCAGGTCGCCGACAAGAGTCCCAAAGACATTATCTTCTCGCGCCAGTCCACCCAGAGCCAGACCTTTGGCAGCAAGCCCGATGAAGCATTGGAACAGGTCGCTATATGGATCCGGTATCGCTAAGGAATGGAGCGCTACTACAAATGGAAGGTACGAACCGACATCGCATGGCATAAGACAGACGATGTGGCTCCGAGCTACCCGATCAAGAATGCAGCATGCCTAACTCTACAATCAGAGTTAGGCAGCATTATCGAGCAGACCTTCGATGGGCGGTACGTCTACCTGTACTATTACGAGATCGAAGTACTTTCTCCATTTACCATACAGATCAAAAGTAGTAAAGGCGACTGTCATCTCCTCTATCACCTGACCGAAATCCCGTTGCAACTGATCATGGTCAATAAGCCCGACAGCGAGGGTATACGATTCGAGGGGGAGGCGCAGATAGATTATATTTCCAAAGGCAAATACTGCATCGATTTCCCGCTGGGAAGACATATTATCACAGGTCTAGTATTTGACATTGGTATCATCCGTCCGCCCGACACCCGTCCCTACGCCTTTATCCTGCCTGTACAGGAAGCCTGGCGCCATAAGGCCCGTGCACCATTGTGCGGGCCCGCCTTTCGTATCGGCCCTTTGACACGTAAGGCCCTGTGTACACTTTTCGGCAGGCTGGTTGCCAAACTGGATACCGAATACATCCTCGTCCGCTTTATCACCTACCTTATCAAGCTATCGCGCATGAAACTCCTTCAGCAGGAAGCACATGCACCCGAACAAAAAATCCGCTTTGCGCGGCAGCTGATGGAGGTGCAGATCAGCCAGGTCGGAGCAAAAGCCCAGATCGGCGAGGTGGCAGCCAGTATGGGCGAGCATCCTGATGCACTGGGCAGACTCCATCGACGGTACTATGGACACAGCTTTCTACAATACCGCAATGACGTGCTGCTTAAGTATGTGATACAGGCGATCAAAGAACACGACAAACTGCTCGAAGCCGCTCTGGAAGCAGGATTTGCCGGCCTCAGCGAACTCACCAAATTTGTAAAGACACAGACCGGAAAAGCTCCCGGATACTTTAAATAGCACCATAACGGAAACTGCCATACCGCTTTACGGAAACTACCTCACACCTGCTCTATTTCTCGACCTCCCTTTGATTTATAATGTTACAGGGTTATAAAGTTATAAGAGAAAGCCTTCGTAACTCCATAACTTTTATAACTACATAACTCGATAACGGGGATAGTGAAACGGAGTCCCGACACAGTCGGGAATAACATACAAAACAGACTGCTTCATTTCATTCGCAGTGACGTAAAAGAAGCTGGCTTGATAACTACATAACTTGATAACACGATAACAACAAAAAAATGAAAACAACAGCATCAATACAAAAGTCTACAAGAACACCCATCTTGAGCAGGGACAACATACAGCTGGCCATAGCCTTTGTGTTACTATTCTTATGGTTCCATACGGCTATCGACAAATTTGCCGACCTATGGACATTTAAAGTTAACCTTGGTCGTCAGCCCCTACCGGCATGGAGCATTAAGCCGCTGACCTATGCCGTTCCCGGTGTAGAATTACTGATAGGCATATTATTATTCGTGCCGAAGACTCGTAAATATGGATTTTGGGCGTCAGCTATACTCCTGTCTGCATTTACGCTCTACGTGGGCTTAGGGTTGGCAAAGGTGCTAGGGCATCTTCCTTGCTCCTGCTCAAAGATTATAAGCAGCTTATCGTGGAAGGCACATTTCTGGCTGAATGCCTTCTTGTTATCGTTATCCATCTTTGGGCTGTCTTACTACTACCCAAATCTAAAAATAAAATCAAGCACTAATCATCCCTACGCAACGGATCAGCCAATAGTGGACAGAAAATCAAAATAAGGTCATCTTGCCGTACAGATGATTAGTGCTTAAACAAATACAATATTGAGGGAAAGCCGATGCCCTAATCAAGTAGGCACCATTAAAGAAAAGTGAGGTACCCCAAATGAAAAAGTATCTTTCAAAAACTTATTTAGTAGGCGTAATCGCCTTAACACTAGCGTTTGGATTGCAATCATTCCAAAAAGCGCAAGTCAACAAAAAAGCGGAAACGACACAAACTATGGTTTGGTTTCCAGCAAGTAGTCAAAATCAGATAGACTGTGAAGAACCTAATTTGTTTGACACGGACAATGGCCTCACGACCAATTCGGCTTTGTGTAACGAAGGAACAACTTACTGTTGTGCAATTGGCTATCCGATCGAAGAATGTAATCATCTTGGAGATGGTGTTTATGAACTACGACCTGATGCTACATCAACTGGTGTTGTATTAAAATACGACCCAGAGTAAACGTTAAAATTTTATCTTATCAAGGGCGTCCATCAGACGCCCTTTCTGTATTTAAAGTTTATTATTTTCACTGTATGATTTCACTTATTCCATCACTATTCAACTCCTTCCCTTGAGAAAACTTCTTGACTACTCCGGTTGGAGAAATCCACACGACATATGGTATTGATTTATGCGGAAACAAATTCACCAGATTCCGACCATCGATTATACAAGTCAATGTAATCGGTTCACCTTCCTCAGCTCTCTTTCTGAAAAAATCTCGATACTTTTCATTTTTGGCAGCTTCATCGTTAACCACCAGTATAATTTTAACTTCATTTTTAAACTGTTCTTTGAGTCTTTCCAATTTTGGAAAGCTAGACAGGCAAGCTTTGCACCAAGTATTCCAAAAATCTAGAATGATAACTTTACCATTAAAGTCAGCCAATTTCAGATTTTCTCTTTCATAATTAATTACCTGTTTGAATTCCATATTTGGAATTGTGTCACCTATCATCAACGGCTTAAACCGATCTTGTCCAAGACTTAACTTTATACTGACTAAGCCACATATAATCAGTATCATAATATGATTTTTTTTCATTGTCTATTTTATAAAATACATCTACTGTTTTCCTTATAGATTTAGCGAGGATTCTGTTCCATATCCGGGTAAAACATTAGGACATCATGGGGAATCGGATACACATACCTAGGGTCATTAGGCGGCAGTTCGAAGATTTCACCTCCAATAGAGCGTCTCAGTGTTACTGCTAATAGAGGATCAAGATTTAGCCGACGAAGATCGGTCCATCGTACTCCCCTATACAGCAACTCTTTCCGTCTTTCCATTATTATCACATGAAGGAGTTCCTTGTTGTCATCTATATCGAGAGGTATAAACTCCTCTGGTCTGAAGCGTTTTTCCAGCAATTTATTTAACACAGCACATGCTTCGTCCGAGCGTCCCTCCCTAGCTAGACATTCGGCTTTTATCAGATAAAGCTCGTCTGTAGCCAACCCGGAAAAAAAATATATTCCGCCGAAATATGATCCTTTAAACCTATAACCTAGACTTTGACTCTCTGTACGTTTTACCGTAAATATTGCCTTACGCAAGTCTCCTGGAGAATAAGCCTTTACTAACATAGAATCCACCGACGCAAACGAATTGACAAATGCTGTAGCAATATTGCCCCCTATGCTAGACAAGCAATTAAAAATTATCTCTTCATTGTTATTGGATATCGGATATGCACTTAAAGAGTCAAGATTATTAAAATCCATCAAAGAAGACTTACGTTCTAGTGCCTCTTCCGAAAACTCAAGCGCTTTATCATAATCGGACATGGATAGATAGACCCGTGAAAGCATTGCATATGCTGCTGTTACTGTTGGACGAGTTGTGTAACTAACCTGTTCTGGAAGATAAGGGATAGACTCTTCTAAATCAGTTATTATCTGATTGTAGGTTTCCTGCAAAGTGTTTCTTTCTAATTTCTCGTTGACATCAGCTTTCAACCGTAATGGCAGTCCTAAAATGCTACTTGCAGTACTCTTCTGATACACAGGTGCAAAAACCTGTGCCAAATGATAATAAAGATGAGCCCGATGAAATAGTGCTGTACCTTTTATTCTTCGGCCCTCAAGCTCACTCAAACTTAATTTCCCTAATTGTTCGATACAGATATTTAGGGACAAAATAGCTTTATAAAGTTGCGTCCAATCATTTACAGAATTTTTTCCAGCGTAAACATCTTCCTGACTCCATGTATAGGTATTTACAATAAACGGATGTGCATTTGCATACAAGTTTGGTCTGCCGAAAAAGTATTCGTCGCTTGCAGTCTGACCAAGTATCGGTACAATTCCGGGGTGATTAGAACCTAGAATACCATTAAGCAAACCCGTATTATCAACAATAGCCTGCAGATCCTCCAACGTCTGGGGGATAACCATTGCCTGATTGGGCTTCTCGTCCAGAAACTTCTCTTTGCTACAACCTATCCATAGGCTGCAAAGCAGTAAAACATATATAATTTTCATGTCGGGTTTATTTTAATTGTGCTGTGATACCCACCGCGATACTTCCTGCCGGTTTGGGTA
>JBEBQJ010000222.1:0-7169 GCA_040395455.1 Sphingobacterium yanglingense
GTGCCGGACAAGTGCATACCGAACGTTCCTATCGGCTCCACATACTCTCTCAGCGTTTCCTCAGCAAAAAGAGCACGCTTGATACCCATAACGTCAAAAGCGCCCTCAGAAACGATTACAGTGCGTTTTCCGATGGCATTATGTCCGTTATAGAGAAACTTGCCCGACGCTGGTAACGATATTGGGAAGAGATAACGGCGATCCGATTCCCCGGTGATATCACGTCCCTGAAACGTTCGCATCTTGCCGTCCAAATCGTAAATGGGGATCAGGATGCGCATGTCGAACGACTGAATGTGGGGTCGGCCATTACGTTCATCGAGATAGACGTGCGTACCTTCTACGCAGTAGCGGAGATCGAAGTAAGTAGCCAGCTCCGGGGAGATGTCACGATCAACGAGATACGTTGGTAACTGCCCCTCGATTGGCAGCTGGTAATGCGGTGGCAGGATAACTTCAGACGTCAGCTCAACATCCGACTTCAGCTCAACCTCTTCCTCTTTCGGTCGCCAGCCTTGCTGCATCAACTCGTTGCGGATGTAACGCTGCAATCCGCGCCACGATTCGCCGGTATGGTATTTGATGAAGTTCAGCTTGTTAAACTGCACTTCCTCCGGGTGATCGCCAGCGAAGCACTTGCCCAGGCCCGTTGTTAGATTGAAGTAAACCTTCCACTTACTGCTTTTGCAACACGGACATTCCCGGATGTTAACTTCACGCCCCTTCGAAGTCCTTGAGCCGCGACGATATGAGATCCCCTCAGTATCTAGCCATTGCTCAAAGTCGAATTCTTCCAACAATTCTTTTAATTCTGACATTTAATAAACCTTGCATTTAGCCGGCCATTGATTAATATGACCGTACATGTGTTTTCTTTTGTGGTTTTGTTAGCAAAAGAAAGCTTGAATTTCTGAATTGAAGTGAAGGCGCTCCGCTTTGGAACGCCTTTTTTTTACATCACGTCAATGATTCGCTTAATGAATCGCATTTGTTCCAGATCCTGAAGTACGCGCAGACTGACCCCGCCTTTCTGGTTACGCGAACCAGCAAAATACAGACGCGCCTCACCTTTAGCCTCTTCCTCTTCGGTTTTGTTGATTGAGATAATCAAATCACAAATACGAACCTTCTCGATGTTGTCCGCGGCGTGCATCATCGTTGCCACTTCAGAGGCGCCACCTTCACGGTTGGTCTGGGACGCTGTCATACCTGCGACGTCGTGCTTATCCATCACAGCACGCAGGTCGGTGTAGATGTCTTTCACATCATTGCGCGGGTCTTTTGTTGGTGTAGTGGCACGCATCAGATCCGCATAGTCGACAATGACCATGTCTGGCATCATCCCGTTAGCTTTCATGTTGCTGAGCAAACGGTCGAGATCTGCAGGTGAGAACGTGTTAGCGCGACGCTCAACAATCCACATGCTACCCACTTTCGAACCAGCACCTATTGAGCGCAGTTTGTCGGCGATATCATCGCGTCGTTCGATAAGCTTGGACATTTCCGTTTCAGAAATGCGAGCATCCCAACGATCTGAAAGAATGTCTTTGTGAACCTCCAGAGAGACATACAAGACGTTGTAGCCTTTCAGCGTGGCGTTAATACCGAACTCACCCATGGCGGTCGACTTACCAGACTTTGCGAAGCCCATAAACAGCACCAGTTCTTTACGCCCCCAGCCTTTCTGGTGAAGCATTTTGTCCAGCAGAGGAATGCCGGTTGTAATGCTGTTTGGGATAAAGTCTTCTGACGCCTCATACTCACGACGTTCGTGACGCTCCCCAGCTCGGGCGAGATAATCGTAAACGTCGTCCATATCAGAGGCGCCAACCAGATCGACCTTCTGCATGACCTGCATCGCGCGTTCAAACTCGCCTTTCTCCTTCAGCTCGGCCGCTTTGATAAACGCGTCATCAAAGGCGACGGAACGTGCGAACGTTACAACACGGTCAATCATGTAACCGGTGTCTTCCAGCTTTTCGGCCAGAATGCGCTTCATCGCCTCAACGACTTCAGGTACGAACTCTTCGCGAATCTTTCCGCGTTTCTTCGCTTCCTTGATCATGTCGATGATAAACTCTTTCGACGGCGAGCTTTTGTACGAGCGGAAGTAACCGGCAACGATATTGACCAGATACCCATTCGCCTTGTTTGAGAATTGCTCAGGCAGAACCAAGTCACCGGCTCTAATCAGGAACTCTCGGTCGCGGCAGTAGTAAGCAGCCAGTCGATCTTCAAAGCCGGCGTCAAACTCTTCAGATAACGGTCGTCCTGTGTGAACAGGTGTTTCGAGTGTGGAAGAGACGGTACTCATGTGCTTTCCTTATTGTTTTAAACAACTTGTTTTCTGAATTATGATTAGTCTTCACAGGCGCTCAAATACAGATCTCTCGCTTCATGTATCAATTTTGGGTATCGCTTAGCGGCCACTGCTTCCGGGATAAGTCTACGGAGATATACGGCTGAGAGAACGCCATTAACGCGGGATGAGGGCTTCATTGCGTCAATGTGCCTGATAACCCACATGCAGTAATCTTTCTGCATTTCGGGCGCTGCCAGCTGGGGCATGTTGTGATAGCTGAAAATACTGTCATCGATGCGGATCTGGGAGCGGCGTGCCAGCTTCTGCTCAAAGATTTCAACCAAATCGTCCTGCCACAGATGCTGGGGGCGCGGGAGATTGGCCCAAAGACGTTGTGCCGCGATGCTTAGAATCGTCGAGATGTAATACTCATACGAACAGCAATACCTGTCCGCGAACTGGCGAGCACGCCACAGAGATGTTTTTACACCCATCCCCTGATCCTGATACGCAACACGCTTCAAACCGGTGCGAAACGGAGCACGCTGGAAGTCGTCACGACCGTGCGTCAGCATGATGCGTGCGTACTCGGTTTTATAGATTTCGGAGAAAAGGCAGGTGGCAACCAGCGGATGCATGTTGCGGTAATCGAACCACTTTGACGCAAACAGCTCTGTCTCGCCGGCGCAACGAGAGAGTCCGATGTTCTCGGACACCCATCTATCCATGTCTGCGGTGGTCATTTCCTGCATGAACTCATACTTAATGCCGTCTGGCATGTTTAATAACCTTTGCATTCGTAAATAAGCTCTTACTTATCTTTTTGTGGAATCATAAACGCTGGCGTGGTGTTTGGGAAGCAGAAATGGAAGGCTTTAGCTGATGGCGGAGAGTGCCTGGCTCTGTATATTTAAAAGAATGACCAGAATTATAATAACTACAGGAGCAAGGTCTTTTTTGCTTAGATGATTAATAAAATAGGCACCAGAGGTGCCTATTTATTAAACTCTTTGCATTTTGGCAAGTTACGGCTGTACCTGAACAGTTTCCCCGTTCTTAACGGTAATATCTTTGTTCAAGAACACCAGTTGCGGCATGTAACCCGCGTACCAGCTAAACATACCGAACACGCTGTACTCGCCTGGCGGCACGTTATCAAATTCAAATTTACCTTGGGCGTCAGTGTTGATGACTCGGTCATAGGCAGAAATGCGTTTGTCGATAGGTTCGAGTTCTTGTGTCTGGAAATCGATCTTCGGTGTGTTTCTAACGTATGAGGTCAGTGGACGCAGTGTGATGCTTTGGCCGGCGCCGATCTTAACATCGCCTCCGCGGGTAACGCCAAACAACTCACCTTTCACCACTCCAGTACCCTTTTTAGGCAGCGCTGCGTACTCTTCTACAGGAAAGGCTGGGCGCTTCACAACTTGCTTAACCTGATGCTGAGTTCCGTAATTTCCTTGAGGCGGTACACATCCAGACAAACCCATTACACATAACGCTACAGTTATAATTTTTTTCATGTCTTGTTAAGACCTACATTTGTTAAAGACGAATTGAAGATTTTCACTACGAATCAATGAGGTGAGCACAGCTTATGCACTCCCCCCATGATACTAACAAATGCTTACAATGGGAATAATCTCAAGTTAGATGACTACTTCTCTAGCTCGCGTCTGATTTGCTCAGCTCGCATCTCCGCCTCTGATGCAGGCGTTGAGCGAAGTACAGAGATGGTCTCAGCGATGGTCTGAGGTGATTCGCTGGCTAGGTTCATGATGGCTGCTCTAATGACATCAGAGCGCGTAAAACGGTTCCAGCGGTCTACATTCTCCATCACACTAATTAAAGCGATAAACTCGTCCTCAATGCTCATGGTACGGCTTTTGATGGAGGATTTGCCACGTGTGGGCCTACCCTGCGGGCGAACTGGCGAACGCATTGGCGAATTAGAGGCTTTTGCTTCAGTATCCTGAACTGGCTGCTCTTCAACAGTGCGCTTGGCGAGATCACCCATTTTTCCCATTTTCATGATACGACCCCTTCTAAACTAATAAGATAATCAACTAACTCTTCAATCTCGTCTTCAGCTTTCTTGTCTCGTTCTTTGCCTTTCATTTCAAAAACAGAGCGACCAGCTTCTTCCGCATCGTCATAGATATTTCGGTTGTAAA
The DNA here is from genome assembly GCA_040395455.1 of Sphingobacterium yanglingense. Classification (GTDB taxonomy): domain Bacteria; phylum Bacteroidota; class Bacteroidia; order Sphingobacteriales; family Sphingobacteriaceae; genus Sphingobacterium; species Sphingobacterium yanglingense_A. The sequence goes on from JBEBQJ010000222.1 coordinate 4,477, forward strand.
TGTTCACTGGCACAGCCTCAATACCGAAGGACTCTACGATTTCTTTTGAAGCCAATATGCGAGACACCTGGGACGGAAGCGATGGACATTGGTTCATCACTACGCGAATCTTAACCTCTGGGTTCTCGGCTTTAACGCTTTCAAGGACCGGGTCGATGTCGCGCAAGGACTTCAGGTCTCTGCGTTTAGGCCGAAGAGGTATCAGTATGGCGTCTGCTATCAGCATAGCCTCACGCTGTATTTCGGAATCGAAACCACCGGCGTCAACCACGATGTATTCATAACGACCATTAAGCGATTGAAGGTGTTTGATTATTTCGTTGCCGACGAAGGCAAAAGGGAGTAGCTCGAGCTTCTTGTTGCTGCGGCGATCCTCGCACCAGGTAGTCGTAGTGCGCTGAATGTCGATATCGGTGACGTGAACCTTCTTCTTTTTTTTGAGCTGCAAACAGGCTGCTACCTGCTGGGCGATGGTGGACTTACCCGGTCCGCCCTTCGTCCCACCAACTATGATGAGTCTGGTATCCATTGTTTAGCCTTGTATCGTTTGTAGTTTTTAAAACAAAATGTTTTCTTATGCCCCTTATAGCCTAAACAAAATGATGTCTAAAAACAACCAAAGGTTGCCGTTAGGCATTGTTTCATACAAATCTGAAAGTATGGTATGCTCTGGCTGTGAAACATGTTTTCCTGCAAGACCTCAGTTCAAAACATTTGATTTAGATGACTAAATCGAGTCATAAATCACTTCTTATTAGATATTATTAGAATATAGAAGGTAATATGGATATAAGAGAAACACTCTGTAAAGATAAACCATCTAGAGAATATGTAACATCATTATTTGATGAATTAAGAAAAGAGTTTGAAGGTAATAGTGATAGAGGTGTCACTGTGATTTCTGCGTCCATAATAGACGTACTTCTTGAGGATTTGCTTAAATCATTCCTTGTACCAATAAATGACAAAAGCACTGAGAAAACAATATTTTCAGGGAACGGCCCCCTTTCCAATGTATCTAATAAAATAGAGATGGCATTTGCGCTAGGGCTCTTATCAAGATATGATAAGAAATTGCTAAAATCAATTATATCCGTTAGAAATAAATTCGCGCACCAGATAAACGGGATTGACTTCAATAATGAAAAAATAATAAACACCTGTAAAAACCTAATCATTGAAGACGACATCTTAGTTCCGCTTGATATAGAAAATAAAAAAAATAACCAAGTAATAATAAATAAACCAAAAATCAATGACTATAGAGGATGGTTTCAAGTGGCGACATATTTGGCGATTACTATAATACCGACTAGAAAGTGTGAGTTTGCTTTAAAAAAACTCGTCACTCCTAGGGACATCACACATCGATCTGATTTTTCAACTTTAAGTATTACCTCTACAAAATACTTAATAAAAGAGATAGTTGAAGTGTTAGAGAATAAAGAAAAGTACAATTTAACAGATGAGAAAATTAAATTTTTCGAGGATGAACTTGAAAGAAATAAGGCTTCCTTGAAAATTCACGAAACACAATACAGTGATGCTCTCAATGCACTAATTATTGAAGACTAAAACACATGTATTACTTTTTTAAAATTCGACTATTGTAGCTTACAATACTTAGCTAGTATTAAGCAAAAAACATAGCAAAACGCCCCTAAGTAATTATGGGGCGTTTGTTTCTAGCTGATACGATTGGACTGCCCCCACCCACAAACACGCTCGCCAACGATATCATGCGCAAGAATTTGACGTTTTGATTCCTGGGTCAACTGATCCTCTTTGCTCAGATAGATCGGGTTGGCTGTCTCGCAAAACAAAAGTCCTTGCTGTGGTTTAATCACGCATCCAGTTAACAGCAAGCTCACTGTCAACGGCATCATCGCCCATACTCCTGACTTTATCGTTAGTTTCATTCTTTATCTCTACAGTCGTCCGAAGTCGTTTATTCTCTTCTCGTTGGCCCCTGATCTCGATCGAACGTCTGGCCGAGTATCCACCTAAAATGTATGCCCCAAAAAGCACTGCAATGACGGCCGCAGCCGTCATCACGAACGCTTTAAATCGGGCGATTAAGCCTTCAATCATCGCGCCACACCTCGCTGATACTTCCGTACCTGGGAGATGGCAATGAATACCGCCACCGCAATCGTCGCGATGCCGAACACAATTCGGACCGTATCACCGCTGGTGATATTGCCCTGCGCCTTGTCCATTGCTGCACTAATTTGCGGCGCGACATCGGCCAGCTGTGCTAGGCCAATGCCTGCTGTCATCGTTGCGCCGGCAGTTTCCTTCGTCACAGGAATAGAAGCCGCAACCTTCACTGGTTTCACAACACCAGCACGACGTAGACCCTCCTCGATCACGTCCAGGTTGTACCAGGTGTTTTCAGTACGTAGCGGGCCTTTGCCGTTTTCATGGCGAATAATCGCCTCCACGGTCGGCCGCATAATTTCGTACTGGTGAAGATCAATCTCCATATCAGGAGATACACCAACCGCTTTTGCCACCGCTTGCACATACGCTTCGGTATCGTTTTCACTTGGCGGCGCCCAGCGTTCAATGACTTCGCGAATCGTATCGATGCGAGAGCCGTTTTTCGCTTTTCGCTTGTCGTGATAGGTGATGAGAGTGACGGCCAGCGCACGCACACCCCACGTCGGATCTTTGAAGGTAGCAAAGCGATG
>JBEBQJ010000223.1:0-7143 GCA_040395455.1 Sphingobacterium yanglingense
TTGGAAAGAATCTCTCTATAACCATTACCGATCAACAAATCAGCAATTTGATTCAACACAACTTCTTTATCCGGTTTATCCTGCGTATTCAAAGATGCTAGAATCTGGCTCTTGAGTTCGATATTATTATATCCGTAAATCCGTAGCACTTCTTCTGTCACATCGACCTCACGTGTTACATCGACTTTGTAGGCCGGCACCTCCACTGAGAACACCTCTTCTTTTTCTGCAATGATGTTAATTCCCAAAGCTTCGATGATTTCTTTAATCTCTTCTGCCGGGATTTCTTTACCGATCAAGCGTTCTACATTCTTGCAATCTACATCAAATGCAAAAGGAGCAACAGGGTTTGGATAATGATCAGATACCGTTGAACTAACCACACCACCTGCAATTTCCTGAATCAAAAGTGCTGCCCGTTGCAATGCAAATACCGTAATATTCGGGTCTGTACCACGTTCAAAACGGAACGAAGAATCAGTCTTTAACCCATGACGTTTAGCTGTTTTGCGGACATAAACCGAATTAAAATAAGCAGACTCAAGAAAAATCTCTGTCGTACCCTCCGAAACTCCCGAATACTCACCACCAAAAACACCAGCAATACACATCGGCTTGCTGTCATCGGCAATCACTAAATCTTCAGAAGATAATTTACGTTCTACGCCATCCAATGTCGTGAAGGGCTCCCCTTCATTAGCCAAGCGTACGACTACCTTATTTCCAGAAATCTTATCTGCATCAAATGCATGCAAAGGTTGACCTAGGTCGTGTAATACATAGTTTGTAATGTCGACTATATTATTAATCGTGCGAATACCTATAGCATTCAACTTTTCTTTCAACCAGTCTGGCGATGCTCCAACCTTAACTCCCGAAATACGTACTCCGGAATATCTTGGACATGCCTCTGTATTTTTAACTTCTACTGTTGCAGTGCTTGCTGCGGCAGGCGTTGCAAAACTACTTACATCAGGAAGCGTATAGCTCTTACGGAAATAAGCAGCCAAATCGCGTGCTACCCCCAAATGAGAGGCTGCATCTGCACGGTTAGGAGTCAGACCAATCTCAAAGCAATAGTCATCTTCCATTTGGTAAAATTCCTTTACCAAAGTACCTACTTTAGCATCTTCTGGCAACTCCACAATACCTGCATGCGAGCTACCAAGCCCGATTTCATCCTCACCACACAACATCCCTTCGGATACTTCGCCACGGATTTTGGATTTTGTAATCTTAAAAGGTTCGCCCGAAGTCGGGTGACAGGTTGTACCCACCGTAGCGACTATTACTTTAAGACCTGCACGACAGTTGGGCGCTCCACACACAATATCCAAGGCTGTACCTGTACCAACATCCACTTTTGTAACACGTAATTTGTCCGCATTTGGATGTTGTTCGGCCGAAATCACTTCTCCTACCACTAATCCTTCTAATCCACCAGGAATAGATTGTATTTTCTCTACTGCCTCTACCTCCAGACCTATATCAGTCAGAATCAAGGACAATTCATTCGGAGTCTTTTCTATATCGAGGTAATTCTTAAGCCAATTGTAAGAAATATTCATTATTAAATAGTTTTTTAAGAGATACAAAGATAGGCTTTTGAGGGAAAAGCTAGTTGCTTATTTAAAATATTCCGTAACTTTGTGCTTTAAAGTTGAAGAACGTTCAAAACCCAACATTATATAATGATTCATTTCTTTGAGAACCCATCGAATACCATCTACGGTGTTCAAAGCGTAAACTCTTTATCACAAGAAGACATTACTAAACTAAACTGGCTATTTGGCAATGCCAAAAAACTAGAAGAACAAACCTTAAGCCGCTACTTTGTAGGTCCGCGCGCAGCCATGGTGACACCTTGGAGCACCAATGCTGTAGAGATCACACAAAATATGGGCATTGAAGGAATTGTCCGTATCGAAGAATTCCAGCCTGTACCTGCAGACTTCAATGATTTCGATCCAATGATTTCTCAAAAGTTTGAAGCCTTGACACAGGATATGTACACCATACATATTACGCCAGAGCCTATTATCGATATCGATGATATCGATGCCTACAATAAGTCAGAAGGCCTTGCTCTAAATCAAGAAGAGGTAGCGTATTTAAACAACCTATCGACCAAGCTGGGACGCAAGCTGACCGACTCCGAAGTGTTTGCCTTTTCGCAAGCCAACTCAGAGCACTGCCGTCACAAAATATTCAATGGTACTTTTATTATTGATGGAGAAGAACAACCTACATCATTATTTAAGTTGATCAAAAAGACATCAGAGACCAATCCGAATGATATTGTATCGGCTTACAAAGACAATGTAGCTTTCGTCAAAGGCCCTAGAGTAACCCAGTTTGCCCCTAAATCAGCAGACAAACCTGATTTTTACGAAGAGAAAGACTTCGACTCTGTATTGTCTGTCAAAGCGGAAACACACAACTTCCCGACTACAGTAGAACCGTTCTCCGGGGCTGCGACAGGATCTGGTGGTGAAATCCGGGATAGATTGGCCGGTGGACAGGGAGCTCTTCCGCTCGCTGGTACGGCTATTTACATGACAGCATACTCTCGTTTATTGCAAGACCGTCCTTGGGAAAAAGGAATGCAAGAACGTCCATGGCTATACCAAACACCAATGGACATCTTAATCAAAGCATCCAACGGAGCCTCAGATTTTGGAAACAAATTTGGACAGCCGCTCATCACAGGTTCAGTATTGACCTTTGAACATGAAGAAGAAGGACGCAAATTAGGATATGATAAAGTAATCATGCAGGCTGGTGGTGTTGGTTATGGAAAGCTAGACCAAGCGAAAAAACACACGCCAAAAGTCGGTGATAAAATCGTTATTCTAGGTGGAGAAAACTACCGTATCGGAATGGGCGGTGCTGCTGTATCTTCTGCAGATACAGGTGCTTTCGGCTCGGGTATCGAATTGAATGCTATACAGCGTTCGAATCCAGAAATGCAAAAAAGAGCAGCCAATGCCGTACGTGGCATGGTCGAGTCCGACAATAACCCTATTGTATCGATCCACGATCATGGAGCAGGTGGACACCTAAACTGTCTATCAGAGCTTGTCGAAGAAACCGGAGGCCTGATTGATTTAGATAAGCTTCCAGTAGGTGACCCTACCCTATCAGCAAAAGAAATTATTGGCAACGAATCCCAAGAGCGTATGGGTTTGGTGATTGCTGAAAAAGATATCGATACGTTAAAACGTGTTGCTGACCGTGAGCGCTCGCCAATGTATGCCGTAGGTGATGTGACGGGCGATAACCGTTTTACATTTGAATCGAAAACCACAGGCGAAAAACCAATGGATTATGCTTTAGAAGATTTCTTCGGATCATCTCCTAAAACAATCATGAGGGACAACAGTATCACACGTAACTATGCCGATCTTTCCTACACCTCCCAAGAAATACCTACATATGTAAACCAAGTATTACAATTAGAAGCCGTAGCTTCCAAAGATTGGTTAACAAACAAAGTAGACCGTTGTGTGGGTGGTCGCGTAGCCAAACAACAGTGTACTGGCCCACTACAGCTGCCATTGAACAACGTTGGTGTGATGGCACTGGATTACAAAGGCAAAGAAGGTATTGCTACCACTGTAGGTCACTCGCCTGTAGCTGCGTTGATTGATCCTGCTGCTGCCAGCAAGACTGCAATCGGTGAAGCGCTTTCAAATATCGTATTCGCTCCTATCATTAATGGTATCGAAGGAATTTCCCTATCGGCCAACTGGATGTGGGCATGTAATAATGAAGGTGAGGACGCCCGCCTTTACAAAGCAGTGAAAGCTTGTTCTGATTTCGCAATCGAACTGGGCATCAACATCCCTACAGGGAAAGACTCTCTTTCGATGAAGCAAAAATATCCTAATGGAGACCATGTCATCGCACCGGGAACTGTTATCATTTCTGCAGCAGGAAACTGTACAGACATCAACAAGGTGGTAGAACCTGTCCTAAAGAAGGATAGTGGCTCAATCTATTACGTCAACCTGTCTAAAGACACCTTTAAACTAGGTGGTTCTTCATTTGCACAGATTTTAAACAAAGTCGGCACCGAAGTACCAACGATACAGGATGCCGCTTACTTCAAAAAAGCATTCAATACCATACAACACTTGATCGCAAATGGTCAAATCGAAGCAGGTCACGACATCGGTTCTGGTGGTTTGGTCACGACATTACTCGAAATGACATTTGCCGATGTAAACCTTGCTGCAAATTACGATTTATCTGGATTGAACGAAGTAGATACGGTAAAAGTATTGTTTAACGAAAACATTGCTGTCGTACTACAGGCAAAAGATAACGTAGCCTTAGAAACAGCTTTCCAAGCTGCCGGTGTAGAAGCGGTAAAAATAGGCGAAGTCATCGCGGGGGATACCGTAAGTTTCAAAAACAATGCAGATGTATTTACATTTGGCGTGACTGAAACTCGTGACACTTGGTACAAAACTTCGTTCTTACTAGACCAAAAGCAGTCTAAAAATGGTATGGCGCAAGAGCGTTATAACAACTACAAGAACCAACCTCTACAATTTACCTTCCCTGCACACTTTAACGGTAAAAAACCTGCTATAAATGCATCGGTAGCACGTCCTAAAGCTGCTATCCTCCGCGAGAAAGGATCCAATTCAGAAAGAGAGATGGCAAATGCCATGTACCTTGCTGGATTTGATGTCAAAGATGTGCACATGACCGATTTGATCACAGGACGTGAGACACTAGAAGACATACAATTTATCGGTGCTGTAGGTGGCTTCTCCAACTCGGACGTATTAGGTTCGGCAAAAGGTTGGGCCGGAGCTTTCTTATACAACGAAAAAGCGAAAAAAGCATTAGATAATTTCTTCGCCCGTCCAGACACCATGTCTGTCGGAATATGTAACGGCTGTCAATTGTTTATGGAGCTAGAATTGGTTAATCCAGAGCATGATGTTCATGGCAAAATGTTGCACAATACCTCAGCTAAGCACGAATCAAACTTCGTATCGGTCAAAGTTCAGGAGAACAACTCAATCATGCTAAAAACCCTTGCAGGTTCTACCCTAGGTGTTTGGATTTCGCATGGTGAAGGTAAATTCAACTTACCAAAAGAAGAGTCTGCTTATCAGATTGTTGCTAAATATGCTTATGAGCAATATCCGCACAATCCAAATGGATCTGATTACAATACAGCCATGTTATGTGACACCACCGGTCGTCACTTAGTAACGATGCCACATATCGAACGCTCGACATTCCAATGGAATTGGGCACATTATCCGAATGACCGTCAAGACGAGGTAACACCTTGGCTAGAGGCTTTCGTTAATGCTAAAACTTGGTGCGAAAGCAATAAAAAATAGTTTAAAAAGCTCTCCTTTTCAGGAGAGCTTTTTTTTAGATAGACCGACGGTAACCTGGCTTATTCATCATATGGTCCAGTGAAAACCGTCCAGACCCAACAATCATAAAGACTATCAATAAAACCAAAACCACTAGCGACAACCATAGTTCGGAATTAAGAAAACTAAATCCCCTAGTGATATTAACAAAAAAGACCGCGCCTACCACCACTGGAAGTATCAACAAGGCAGCTAGTCTCGTTTGAAAACCAAAAATGATAAACAACCCTCCTACTAAATGGGAAAAAACGACATAGTGCACAGCACCCCAGATAGACAATTGAAAATTCGTTTGCTCAATCAGTCGCCGCACAGCTTCTTGATCGTTGACAAAACTAATCCCCTTGGCAAGGATAATAATGCCTAATGCTATTCTAAAATAATCTAACCATTGTGGATGATGACGATCGCCCCAATGTTCAATACTGTGAATTAGGTTCATAAAGACCTCCTTTCTAAAAATTGGTATATTTTATAGTATAACGCAATTTCAGAAAGAAAGTTGTATGTCCTAACAACAGATAGACGTCCCCTAACTTTCCCGAAGCCAAGAAAAAGGATATAAAAGCATGCTCTATACGATAAAATCCTCAAAAAAACGTTTAAACACGTCTTTTTGAGGATTTCAGATTATACGTAAAATACGGTATTAATATTTAATAGGATAGTCTTCCATAAATTCAAATTGATAGTTTTCCTTTTTAAGGTTATCAATCAAATCGGCCAATAACTGCTGTCCTTTCTTCGTTTGAAACATATCGTCATGCATCAACAAAATAACATTATTAGGAGTCATAGCACTTTGGTAATTCAGAAAATTACGCATCTTTGTGTAGACTGACTCTAATGATTGGACGGGCACTCCGGTCAAACTGTTGATCCGCCACTCCACGTCCCAACCATATATCTTATAGCCATTTGCAAACAGCATATCCGCCGTACTAGCACCGCTTTGCAAATCAATCTTACGGACATTATCGTATATCCAGATATTACGTCCTGGGAGCCGCACTATCTTATGCTTAAGATTCAGCTCTTTCTCATTTTTCTCAAAATCTTCGAATGCAGTAACCGGGTTGCTGTAGAAATGGCTATACTTATTATAAGCATGCGTATAGCTGTGATTATAACAAGCAACCAAAGGATTTTTCTCGTAATTCGCTACATCACGCTTACGCCCCTTGATCACACTAGCATGACGACCAACCAAGAAAACATTAACTTTAATATTCTTCGCCTTTGCCAGCGAGTCTATTGCAGCACTTCCTACCAAAGGACCATCATCAAATGTCAAAAAGACGTGTTTAGGTTTTTTATCAAATTCACGACGAAGAGAGTCTTTCAACATCTTCTTTTGTGTCTTAATATCTACCGGTTTGAGGGTATCTACAACAAAGTGTATTTGGTTCTTCTGTAAGGAATCCCACTTATCAAGCAACAACGGCTTTTTGATCTGTACAATTTCTTCTTGTTCAATTCCTTCAATCGAATCCCGATTCACATAGCCTAAAGCGGCCGAAGACAAATTTTGACAAGAACTCATCCACACTCCTAGGAGAGTAGCTCCAACTAGAAAAGCTAACCCTCTACCTTTCTTCATCATGTATTATTACAATTAACGATTACCCTAAATATTCCACAAAATTAGAACAAATATCTTAATTCAAAGTATATTTTTTTGTGTTTTCCAAAAGAGTTGAAACAAATTATATACCAAAATTCCATGTGAACTAAAAAG
>JBEBQJ010000224.1:0-7089 GCA_040395455.1 Sphingobacterium yanglingense
AACACAAAACTAATCAATAAAAACTAAATGAATCATCATGTAGTAAAGATTTTTCAAAAAGATTGAAATTCCAAACAACTTAACTATTTTTGAGCAAAATCTCTTTTATCCATGCAACTAGACAAGGCTACTTTAGTAAATATTGTACTATTAATCCATATGGCCCTCACTGGCATTATGCTATTTAGGCTCTTTAAGTTAAAAAACGCAACTGGCGGACAGCTTATTTTAACTTTTTTGGCCCTGACGGTACCGGTTCTAGGTCCATCCGTAATGATTTGGTTCTATAACAAACAGCTTGAGAAGTCTTCAAAAAAAAAGGACACAAGAAAAGCATATGTCCCAAAAAGTAAAAATAAATAACGTCGTATTAATTTAGGAAATCACATTCGGTCTATTTACATCTATCAGTTCAGTTATTCCAAATTCATCGAATTTATCCAATAGAGCTTCCGTTCCCATTTCCAGTTTATATTCCATCTCATTTGCAAATATTGGAATGACTGAATAAAAATTAATCGTATTGCCATCTTTGGCTTCCATGCATAAAAAGTCATCCTCGAAGGATAAAAAAGGAGGAAGCAACAACATACACCCAAAACCAGTATCCGCAATTGGTTCTGCATCCATACCGTTCGGAATAGTATGTCCATAGCCTAGCCAGGTTTTATATTGGTGTGGGAATCTAGCTAACATTTTGAGAAAATAAACTGGCCAATAATTGTTATCATCCTTAAACTCTTTGTCCCCTATTTTCCAATCGGCTGGAAGAACAATCATCAGTTCAGCTCTCTCATATTCGGCTGCTTCCTCGATTTCAGCAGGTACTGTCATAGGGAAATCACTCATTCCTGAGGTCACCAATATATTATAAGGATACTTATTCGAAGGCTTTATCCAGTGTACATCTATATGCACTAAATCAGAAATAATCTCATGAAATACCATATCAGGTTCCCCAATATATTTAGAAAGATGTTGTTCAATCTCTTCTAAATATACACAGACTACCTCAGGAAATAGAAGCTCTTTAGACTCCTGGGCCTCATCATCATAACGATACACCCTAGAGCCTCCTGCTGTTATTTCATTCGTACTTTCTTGCTCCTTACCTTTCTCTAACTCAGAGCCTGATGAAATGATCTTTTTTACTTTATTCCAAAACGACATAATTTATTAATCAAGTATTGCCATAATAGTCTGCTTAAATTTGGTACGGACAGGTTTTCCATCTTTAGTGGCGGCCTCCCATTTTGGAGATCGGCTCATCACACGCAAAACCTCCTTCTCAAAAATCGGGCTTATCTTATCCCTATTAAGAACTACAACATCACAGACCTCTCCGTCCTCGCATACCGTAAATTCTAAAATAGCAGTCTGCCGAGGACCGTAAGTAACATAGGCTGTACTATCCATTGACCCAACCAACTCACTGATATTCATTCGATTTTGCAGAAAACGGTTCCAAGCAGACACTCCACCTTTAAATTGTGGCGCCACATCGACCTGCGGTGCTATAATCGTATCCTGTTTTCCAGGCGATTTCTCTAGAGCTTTTACAGCGGATGACAGCAACATCACGACCAACAGCATCACATACCTTACTTTCATACCTATCCTCTTAGCGATTTACATTTAAAAAGAGACTTTCAAAAAATCTCCATAAATCAAAAAGAAACAAAAATCATACCGAATCCCCTAAGCTTTAGGTAAATCATCTACCCTCTTAAACTCTCCGTTTTCATCAGTCAAAAATGACATCGGATTTTCAGGATCTTTTATTATTTCAAAAAGAAGATATCCCCAAGGTTTCCAAAAGTTTTCCAGCACTTGCCCATAGGTTTTCACCGTCCAATTATCAAATATAGGTTTTAGCGTCCAGTCATTTAAAGGCATAGGCTCCACAAAGACAGCTTTAGGCGTCTCCATATAGGTATACTCCGGCAAACGGTTAAACAGGTAAGCTGAATAAAAGTAACGTGCACAGATTTCTTCAAACTGAATCGGGTGCAACTTTTTATCCGCTACTTTCGCCAAAATATCCTCGTGATAAATAGCATTAGTACCATTATCCTGTAGTGTAGCAATAATCGCAAAATCCTTCATCCGCAATGAGAAAATCAGCGTATTGATTTCATCACGGTACAGAAATGTATCTTCTGTACTATCCACAGGGAATACTTGAATGGTAAAAGGATTACGGTGTTCAAACTCCATCGGTACACAGAGAGACTGCATCATCGCATGTAAGTTTCTAAACTTATGCACTAGTGCCTGCGAAAAATTCATTTCTTCTCCGGTCCGTACAGCTTGCTTTATTCCGACCTGAATCTCATTAAACACAACGCCATACAATATCTTAGATACCCAATGGAATAGTGTGATTTGATCCAATGCATTCACCGCATCGTACCCTGTCTTCATGGCAGTCTCCACGGCCGTCTCCACCTCCTCAATCTTTGCAGCAGCAGCTATTGAACAAGGTAACTGTAGCTTTTTATACGTAATCATACTTTCATCCAGCAACTTAAAAGGCTTGTCCTCTAAATCAAAAGAACGCATCATCCATACTGGAAAAACCTGAATACGTTCTTCTTCAGAGCCCAAAGTCACTCCAGTCAAAAAGCAAGTCTTATTATCGAATTTAAAATCTACGAAGGGATTATACAGTTTTGTTGCCATAATATGGGCAAAGGTAAAGTTTTACATTTTCAATCTATCGGAATCGCTGAGGATCGACCGTATTTTGACGTTCCATCCAAGAGCCTTCTTATACTCCGGATAGAATTGAGACGAATAACGGATATTAGCCAACATTAACCTTAAAATCCTCAAAGACTAAAGGTGCATCCACAATCTGTCCTTCCTTAGTCTTCACCCCCTTCAGCACAGAAGTCTTTCCTTTTTCGAGCAAGCTTTTCATTTCTTTCTCTTCGAGAAAGACGCCATTCAATGTCCTCCATATCTTGAAATCACAGCCCCTAGCATAATGATCACATTGCGCCACCTTATCATAGAGATGTATATTGCCAGGCTGACACTTCGGACATTTTATCTTCCCCTTTTGCTGGGGTTTTATCTCCTCCTGTGCTATAGAGATACGAAGTTGCAACAGCTCCTTTGTGATTTTCGCCGTATAGTCTTTGATGTGTTTCATAAACACCTCGTAAGAGACCTTGTTTTCACGCATTTCCTCAAGCTTCTGCTCCCATTTACCGGTCAAAGTTACCTTTGCGATAGACCTATCCTTGACCAGATTATACACCGCGAGGCCCTTCTCTGTAGGAATAAGCTTTTTCTTATCCCGTTTTATATAATCACGCTGGAACAATGTCTCTATCGTGGCAGCACGTGTCGCAGGTGTGCCCAGTCCACAATCTTTCATAGCTTGCCTCATCTCTTCATCCTCTATCTCCTTTCCCGAAGTCTCCATAGCCTTCAGCAAGGACGCTTCCGTATGAATAGGTCTTGCTTTTGTAAATCGTTCAGAAAGTTCCAGCGAGAGGATTTCCAGCATCTCTTCTGCCATCAACTTAGGAAGTTGCGCATTTTCATTATCCTGTTCGTCCGTATTTTTTTCATCATCCGGTATTTCAATTTGATCAGCAGATAGGCGCCAGCCGTATTGGCGAATTACCGTACCTTTGGCGATAAGTTCTACTCCTTCTGCATCAATTGTTACAGTCGTAATATCTTTTAAACAAACCTCAGAGAAACTCTCTACCATACGTTTTGCAATCATATTGTAGATATTCTGCTGTTCTTTGAGCATTGGCCCTGGTTTTTCATCCGTAACCAATAGCGCATGGTGATCCGTCACCTTTTTATCGTCAACAGAACGTTTGTTCAGCTTCGCACCTATTAAGTTACGAGAGATAGCCGCTATCCCCTCTTCAGCAGTATCTGCCAAATGTTGAAATAGCGCCTCCACTTGTTCAAAAACATCCTCACCTATATACCGCGAACCTGTCCTTGGATAGGTAATTACCTTCTTTTCATACAAAGTCTGTGCAAGGCTCAAGGTTTGATCTGCAGAGTAGCCATACTTTTTATTGGCATCCTGCTGCAGTGAAGTCAAATCAAATAAAAGTGGGGGTTGTTCCTTCGTTTCTTTTGCCTCTACCTTTACGACTTTGGTTTGTGTCCCGATATTCAGTTTTGCAACAGTTTCTTCTGCGACATCCTTTTTTTCGATCTTATCCGAAGTCGCTTTAAAAGAGATACTATCTTTTTCAAAACCTGCCTGTATTTTGTAAAATGCCTGTGGTTTGAAATCTTTGTTTTCGAGGTAACGCGAACATATCATAGCCAAGGTGGGTGTCTGTACCCGCCCCAAGGAAAGCAAACCTTTGTTGCCAGCTGCTAATGTTATGGCCTGTGTGGCATTGATACCGATTAACCAGTCCGATTCCGACCGGGATCGTGCCGATTGATACAAACTATCATACTCCTGTCCCTCTTTCAAATTCGCGAACCCCTCTTTGATAGCCTTATCCGTTTGTGAAGAGATCCACAACCTTTTAAATGGCACTTTCGAGCCTAAATAATAATAAATATTCCTAAAAATAAGCTCACCTTCTCGTCCAGCATCCGTCGCCACTATGATTTCATCCGCTTGCTCCAACAGCCCTTTGATAATATGGATTTGTTTTAGAGCACCGCTATCATCTATCTGCTTTCCATCTTTCCGTACCTTCTTCACTTCAAGATCAAATCGATTTGGAATAATCGGTAGATTCGACACAGACCAATTGTGAAAACCGTAAGCCTGTGGCGTACACAATTGTACCAAATGACCGAAAGCATAGGTAAAAGCATAGCCATTCCCAGCGATATAGCCATCTTTCACTTCTTTTGCCCCCATTACGCGGGCCAGATCTCTCGCGACAGAGGGTTTCTCCGCTATTACTACCTTCATTTTCTTATCACCTCCATAACTTTCATAACCTCCATCACCTAATCCAAAGATGCTATTGAGATTCCTTTTATTTTCCGATACAGATCCACCGCATATACGTCCGTCATTCCAGACACAAAATCCAATACTGCACGAATTTTAGCGTACGCATCCTCTTTTTCGGTATGAAATTGCGCTGGAATCATCGCGACAAGCTTGCGATCAAACATCGTCTTATTTGTCTTTAGATAAGCAGGTACAAACTCCTCCAACAAGGCGTTCATCACCTTATAACCTGCAATTTCAATTTGCACAACAGCCGAGGCATTATAGATTTCTACCACAGATATCTTCTCAATTTTCTTCATCTGCGCTACAATCTCAGGAGAGAGAGCATCTATCAGTGAACTTTCAAACGTACCCGAAAGAAATTTATCTTGATTATTAGCAAAAACCTCAGCACAACCGTTGATCAGTGTATTAATAGCTTTGGCGCGCAATAACTCCACTCGGCTTCCTGTGTCATTCAATCCATCCAGTCGACTGCGTAATTCTTCGCCCCCACAAAGAGGCAACAGCAATTCTTCAACTTCCTTATAAGACAAAATCTTAAGATGATGAGCATCCTCCAGATCAATAATATTATAACAGATATCATCCGCTGCTTCGACAAGATATACCAGAGGATGTCGCAAATAACCCTGCGGATTTGTAGGATCCCTCTTAAGTCCCAGTTCTATAGCTATTTTTTCAAATGCCTGTTTTTCTCCTTCGAAGAAGCCATACTTTTTACGGTGATGATTTCCCTTTACATGTCCATCTATCGCTGCACACGGATATTTCACAATAGAAGCCAAAGTAGCATATGTCAATGCATAGCCCTTTTCATCTTTGCCATTAAAAGCATGTGTCAGTATACGTAACGCATTAGCGTTACCTTCAAAATGGGTTAAATCCGCCCATTGTTTGGCAGATACATGTTCTTGATATTTCTGTCCTACTCCTTGGGTAAAAAATGAAGAGATTGCAGCCTCACCAGAGTGTCCAAAGGCTGGATTACCCAAGTCATGCGATAGACAAGCCGCAGATATAATATTACCTACCTCTTGCAAATAAGGGACTTCCTCATCTATGTTAGGATGCTGCTTTTTCATTAGATTATAAAACAGACGTCCTAGAGATCGTCCCACAGAAGCGACCTCCAAACTATGCGTCAATCTATTATGAACAAATACAGCACCAGGCAGAGGAAACACTTGCGTTTTATTCTGCAACCGGCGGAATGGAGAAGAAAAAATCAAACGGTCATAATCCCGCTGAAACTCGGATCTTGCATCAAATTGCTCATTTGGGATACGATCTTCATAGCCCCATCTCTTTGCAGACAACAGTTGTTTCCAGTTCATCAATATTTTGGATTTGCATGGCAAACTTATATAAAATGCTTTGCATTCACCAACTCCAACTAGAAAAATCACCGTACAACTTCCCCTCTCTCTTCCTAACAGCCTAAAGCAGAAATCTCTCCTAAGACAACCTATAGGAATACCTTTTTTACTTCCGATCTAACTAAATATTTGCTATTTTTATAGAAATAATTTCGAATCATGACAATCTATACACTTCCCGACACCAAAGCTTTTGAAAGTTGTTTAAATAACAAAAACACACATTTATTGACTTTAACCAATCGTGCGGGCATGCAGATTGCATTGAGTGATTACGGAGCACGGCTAGTTAGTGTATTGGTCCCCAACAAACAAGGCACACTGGTAGATGTAGTCTTAGGCTTCAACAGTATTGACGAGTATGTCCATGCTAGAGAGCAGTATCATGGGGCCACAATTGGGCGATTTGCCAACCGCATCGCTGCTGGACATTTCCACCTCGGAGGCGCCTCTTTCCCCTTAGCACAGAACAACGCTGAAAACTCGTTGCACGGTGGTCCCGAGGGCTTTCATCGCAAAGTATGGGACAGACAGGTTAGTTTAAAAAAACAAGTCGATTTTTACTATGTATCTCCCAATGGAGAGGAAGGTTTTCCAGGAACGCTAAATACTTGCGTTAGCTATGAACTCACCAATGAAAACGAGATAAAAATTGATTTTAGGGCTACTACTGATAAAACGACCGTAGTCAATCTAACCAACCATGCTTATTTCAATCTGAACGGAGAAGGTAATGGCGATGTC